>NZ_JAXRUU010000011.1:0-63373 GCF_034497445.1 Halorubrum sp. AD140 | reverse complement strand
GACCGCGACGACGCGTAGTGGGTGACGAGACCGCGACGACGCGTAGTGGGTGACGAGACCGCGACGACGCGCGGCTCTCAGTCCGACGCCTCGTCGTCGGCGTCGACGACCGTCTTTCCGGTCGGCTCCGGGATCACTTCGCGGTCGGCGTCGACCCACTCGCGGTCCAGCTCCTCGCCCTCGAACAGCCGGTCTAAGAACACCGCGAGCCCCGCGACCTCGGAGTGCGGCTGGTTCGTCACGCCCACGTTGAAGTCGGCGCGCTCGTACAGCGCCCACGGCACCTTCTCGCCGCCGACGACGACGAGGAGGTCCCGCGGCTCGGTCGGCTCGGTCGGATCCCCTCCTGCCTCCGAGAGCCCGACCGCCTGGCGAACCTCGTCTTCGACGTCCTGAACGCGCTCGCCGTACATCGTGAGGTGGACGACGACGCCCTCCCAGTCCCGAACGATCGCCTTCTGGTCCCCGCGAAGCTCGACCGCGAAGGGGCCGCCGAACCGGTCGGTGATGTCCCGCACCGTCTCCGCGGACTGGCCGGCGTTGTCGGGAAACACCACGCGGTCCGCCCCCAGCGCTCGGGCCGTGAGCCCGACGTGCGTCGTCATGCGGTCGTCGCGTCCGGGCCGGTGGCCGTACCGGAGGACGACGACCTCGCGCGCCTCGTGCATGGGCGGCGATGCGCTCGCGACGGGTGTGGTCCTTTCGATGCGGTCGCGCGGGCGGCTCGGCCCCTCTCACACCACATTCGTGGATCATCGGTGGTATCGCGGTCGAGAGGTGACCACGTAAGTGAAAGATTCATGGGGGAGGCGGCCGCCGGATGGGGTATGACGAGCGTCAAGGAGTTCCGCGTCGACGAGGCCGCGACCGCCGACGCGCTCGGCCGCGGTCGGTTCGTCTTCACGGACGCGTACTCGGTGTTCGACTGGGGGCAGATGCCCGACGCGATCCCGCGGAAGGGCGCGAGCCTCTGTGCGATGGGCGCGTTCAACTTCGAACTGTTGGAGGCAGCGGGGATTCCGACCCACTACCGCGGGGTCGCAGACGCGGACACGGGCGAGGTCGTCCCGCTCGCAGACGCGAGCGCCCCGCCGACGGAGATGGCCATCGACCTGACGCAGGTCCCCGACCTGCCGTACGAGGGGCCCGACGCCGGCTACGACTACGACGCCTTCCACGCGGCGGGCGGGGGCAACTACCTCGTCCCCCTCGAAGTCGTCTTCCGGAACCGCGTGCCGGTCGGCTCCAGCCTGCGGCAACGCGCCGACCCCGCCGACTTCGGTCTCGACGCGGACCCCGACGTCGACCCCGACGAGTGGCCGGACGAGGCCGTCGACCTGCCGGAGCCGGTCGTGGAGTTCTCCACGAAGTACGAGGAGCAGGACCGCTACCTGACCCGCGAGGAGGCCGACCGGATCGCGGGCGCCGCGGACGTCGACGCCCTGGAGTCGCTCGCGCGGGAGGTGAACCGCGTCGTCACCGAGCGCGCCGAGGCGGTCGGCTTCGCCCACGAGGACGGGAAGATCGAGTGTCTGTACGCCGACGGGGAGCTGCGCGTCGCCGACGTGGTCGGGACGTTCGACGAGAACCGCTTCTCGTACGGCGGCCGCGGGATCTCGAAGGAGGTCGTCCGGCAGTGGTACAGGGCCAACGACCCGGAGTGGGTCGAGGCCGTGACGGAGGCGAAGGCGGCGGTCGCGGGACGCGAGATCGACGACTGGCGCGAGCTCTGCGAGCGCGACCCCCGACCCCTCCCCTCGGCGGTCGTCGACGCGGTCTCCGAGCTGTACGCGGCCGGGACGAACGCCTACACGGGCCGGGAGTGGTTCGACGTCCCCGACATCGAGGCGGCGCTCGACGCGGTCGACGAGTTATAAGAGAACGCGACCGCTGACGAGAACGATCGGCGGAATTCTCCCGATCGACGGAACGCGGGTGAACCTCTTTACTTTTAAGTGCTCTGTTGAAATCCTCAGCAGTTGATAGTTTCACACCCCGGTCGCTTAGTAGAGGAGACTCACGGATCGCTCAAAACAGAGGATTCAGCTACCAGTCGATATTAAAATCCAACGTTTCCACCCCCGTCGTTACATCCTCGTACTCACTCCGCACAATCGTGAACCGATGCTGGTCAGTCACCTCATCATTTGGATGTGGTGAATGTTGTCGCAACAACCCTTCGTGGCGACCACCATACTTCTCGACGTATTTCTCAATCATGCGCCGGGATGGGTCGTTATTAACAGCACAGGTTGTATAGTACGCGTCGAGGTCATATCGTTCGAACGTCAATTCGATAAACGCTGATGCTCGCTCGACACCATATTCCCGGCCCCAGTACTGTTTAGCAAGCACGACACCTGACCCCGCCCTCCGTGTGTCCCACTCTGGTCCGTAGGCTGTAGTTCCGATAAGTTCACCCTCCTCGTCTTTTGGGCGTAAGAGGTATCGAGCAGTTGTATGGTCGGCCCATTGCTGTTCGGCCCTGTCGATGAAGTCGGTAACTTGGTCAAGTCGCTGGAACCGAAACCATGGCATGTGTTCGGCTGTAGCACTCTGCCAATCATCTCGGGTTACGAACTCGTAGAACTCGAATGGGTCTATTGTCTCGTGACTCACACGTTCGAAGACAAGTCGCCTTGTCTCAATCTGTTTGGGAAATAGGTTATGTACCATTGAAATCCCGGTTATTTATTGAATCTATGAGGTACAAGGCCTGACGATACTGTTTAGAAATACCGCAAGAGGTAAACGTATTTTATTCATAGTATGAATTGAGATTCTGAACAGCGGTTTAGGTTAGATCTCCATCGGTGGATACGCAGCTCTCATTGACCGGCTGTTTCAGGCGAGAATGTATCTGAACAAGAGGATTTCAACAGAGCCTTTTAAGCCGTTGAAGTTGCGGTGAACACCTCCAAAGCCACAGCCGCGGCGGCTCGCGTGGCTCGGTATCGTTCGAAAGACGCTCCGCAATCGGTCGCGATCGCCCCCTCGTTTCGGTGCTTGCGTCGCCATGCGTCGCCCTCGCGGCTTGCCCCTTTGAGTCCCGCCCTGCACACAGGCTCACGCCTCCCCAGCCTCGCCGCTCACGCCCAACGGGCGTTCGCGGCCTCCCTCGCGCGTGTGAGTCGCGCCCTCCGGGCGCTCCTCGGCACGCGCCGCCACACCAGATTATAAGCGATCAGCGCTATCACTCACCGCTGCAAGCAAACGACCGAAAAACGGCTCACCGCCGCGCCCACGCGAGCATGCGCTCGTAGAACGGCTCCGAGGCGAGCGCCTCGGCGTCGCCGACGAGGGTCAGCTGCTTTTTCGCCCGCGTGAGCGCCACGTTCATCCGGCGGTGGTCCTCGAAGATGGGGCCGTCGAGGTCGCCGGTCGCGACCAGCGAGACGACGATCACCTCCTTCGAGGAGCCCTGGAACCGGTCGACGGTGTCGACCGTGACCGAGGTCCGTCGACCGATCTCCGCGACCTGCGCGCGGAACGGCGCGATGACGCCGATTTCGTCGGGGTCGACGCCGGCCGCGAGGTAGGCGTCGACGACCTCGGCGACGCGCTCGGCCTCCCGGACGTTCCGGTTGCCGTCGCGGGTCCCGTCCGGGTCGACGAAGTCGACGCCGCCCGCGAGCCCCTCGGGGAGGTCGTCGGGGTCGACGCCGAGGCCGCGGAGGGTCTGTCCAGCGACCTCGGGGGTCGCCGGGCGGAGCGCACCGTCGTAGAACTCCGCGGAGGCGAACGCCTGGATGCGCTGGCTCATCCGGTACTGGCGGTCGAGCATGACGCTCGCGTCGGGGTACGCCTCGATGAGGCGCTGGAAGAGCGACGTTCGGAGGTCGTTCTCGGCTCTCACGACCGGCGGGAGCTGCTCGTGGTCGCCGACGAGGACGAACCGCTCGGCGCGGTTGATCGCGGCGTGGGTGCCGGGCTCCGTGAGCTGGGAGGCCTCGTCGACGAGGGCCACGTCGAACTCGCACTCGCGGAGGACGCGGGAGCCGCAGGCCGCGGTGGTGGCGGCGACGACGGGCGCGTCCCGCAGCTCGGCGGCCTTCGCGTTCGGGTCGCCGCGCTGGACGAGCCGCACGTCCTGCATATCGACGCGGACGCCGGTCTCGGTCCCGACCCGTAACACGTCATCGAACCCCTGATCGCGCAGGGCCTCCAGGGCGTTGTCGACCGCGCGGTGGGTGAACGCCGAGAGCAGCACCCGGTTCCCCTCGGCGACGAGCGCGCGGATCGTCCGGGCGATGGTGTACGTCTTTCCGGTCCCCGGCGGGCCGTGGATGAGCGCGCAGTCCGCGGCCTCCACGGCCAGTCCGACCGCCTCGTTCTGGGCCGCGTTGTTGTCGATGTAGGCGTCGGGGGCGTCCGGGTCGCCGCTTCCGGGCGCGCCCGCCGGTCGCTCGCTCTCCGTCCGAAACTCCGGCTCGCGCCGCCCGAACAGCACGTCCTTGCGCCGCTCGCTTCCCTTCAGGATCGCGTCGTGGAGCGCGGTGAGCGAGCGGTCGACGGAGATCTCCGAGGGGTACACGTCGAGCCGCCGGAGCTCGACCGGCTCGTCGGTCTCGACGACGACCTCCCCGCCGAGTTCGACGATCCTGCCGAGCTCGGCGTGCCCGCCGACCGGGTCGCCGTCGCTCGCGAGCGCCACGTCGCCCTCGCGGAGCTTGGAGACGGCGTCGTCGGGCTTGCGGGCGCGGAGCTCCCACCGGGCGTCGTCGATCTCGGTCTGGGAGACCGGCTCCAAGCCGATGAGTGCGCGGTCGTCCGCGGCGCGCTCCGCGGGGGTCTGCTCCCACAGCTTGCGGTACTCGGCGTGGGTCTCGCGGCGCTCCTCTTCGAGGGCGACGTAGAAGCGGTCGAAGTACTCGCGCTCCTCTTTCGGGACGGGGGTCCCGACCGACCCAGCCTTCGACTCCTGGTCGAGGCGGCCGGAGACGACCATGCAGGTGTCCTGTTCGAAACAGTACTGGCACTTAGCGTCGGCCTCGTACCCCGTCGGGACGGTCGGGCGCTCGCCGGGGTCGTTGAGCGCGCGCCACTCCATCGCCGCGAGGGCGTTGCGCTCGCGGACGACGAACTCAAGCAGGCCCCGGCCCACCGAGAACTCCTTGGCGGGCGCCAGATCCCCGCTCTCCTCGTTGCGGTCGAGCGCGGTGTTCTTCGTGTACAGCAGCGTCCCGATGTCGGGGTCGACGCCGCGCTCGTCGAGCATGAGCGCGTAGCAGGCCGCCTGGATCTTGTCGTGGAAGCGCGGCTCCCGCTTGGTGTTCTTCCCGGTCTTCAGCTCCACCGGGGTTCCGCGTCGGAGCGCGTCGGCGCGTCCCTTCAGGCCGAACGTCGGCGAGATGAGGGTGAACTCCGACCGCCAGGTGTCCCCGTCGGTCAGGGTGCCCTGCGCGAGCCACCCCTCGATCGCGGCGGCGTTGCGTCGGACCTCGTCGGCGACCTCCCCGGGCTCGTAGCCCAGCAGCCCGAGTTCGAGACCGGCCTCCTCGACGCGGTCCGCGACCGACTCCGCTAAGTCCATCCCGCGGAGCAGGTCGCCGAACACCTCGTGGACGACGGTCCCCTTGACCACCGGGTAGTTGAGCGGGATCCCCGAGAGCTTGTTCAAGTAGTACATCCGCGGGCACTGCACCCACGAGCGGATCCCGGTCACGTCGACGAGGAAGTCGGGCTCGAGCACGACCCACGAGTCGCCCGTGGTCGCGTACCCCGTCTCGCCGCCGAACTCGTCCGTCTCGGCGTCGGTGACGAGCAGTTCCATCCCCGGCTCGGCGTGCGCGGCGGTCTCCGTCCACTTCCCCCACAGCGTTACGTCGACGGGGTCGGCCGCGCCGCGCTCGGGCCGGATCCGGAGCTCGCGGAGCTCTCGGTCCCCGTACGACGTCGACACCGTCCGCGTCTCTACGACGGAGAGGATCGGCCCCCGAACGTTCACGGCCGTCATCGGCGGCGGGCTCGAAAAACGCTGTCGGTGCCCCGTGATCCGGGACGGTCCGACCGCGGACGGCGCGCCGAACGTGTCGACCGTCAGGAGGGGTCTGCGGGGACGCGTCGGTTCACGGCGGGGCCGGATCGGTTCCGCGACGCCCCCCGTGGGTCACGGCGGGTGGCAAACGGAGTCCATCTCGGGGAGCCTGAGCTGTTCGGTCTCCGCGCCGACGACCACCCCGAGGACGCCTCGGAGGTGACCGCCGCAGAGCCGGGGCGTGTCCGAGTCGATCGGAAACGTCTCGTGACGGATCTCCCCGTCCGGGGTCTCGACGAACTCGATCTCGCGCAGCGCCAGCGCGAACTGGCCGGTGTCGCCACAGAGGAGACACCGGGAGTCGCCGCCCCACGCCCCGTTCTCGAAGGCCTCGCCGAAGTGGGTCCGTTCGCAGGGGCCGCAGTACCCCCCGAGCACCGTCCCGTCGTGAATGTCGACTACGGCCCGGTGGTGGGCCTCTCTCGTCTCACACGACGAACATCTCATGTCTTCGATCCTCCGATAGGAGTGGTTCCACGAAGCGGGAAATAAATGTGATCATCGCCCTGGAAGTAGTTAAATATTTCAACAATTGGAAATTAACTGGGGATGCAGTCGTGCGGTTACGACACTACGTTTCATAGTTCATACACGAAACGATCGGGTGAGAACGAATGACACTCGACTGACCGAATCGGTCGAGAGAGCGCGGCTCGACCGGGTAGACTCCGAAGTTCCGTTTCGACGAACCTCCGCATCCGGTGGAACCGGTGACCCGTCGCCGTCGCGACGGCACCGGGAGTGCTCGGCTGGTGGGCGACGGTCCACCCGCCTCGCGAGCCCTCGGACCGGCGACGGCGAGGGCGACCGGTCGCGCGCGCTGCCGTCGGAGTCACTCCACCGGAACCGACATTCTCATGCCGACGAGGACGCTACTACGTGCCACATGCGCGTACGAGACTGGGACGACATCCTCGCGGACGTCGCGAGCGACTCGACCGACCCGGACGGCTGGCGGGCCGTCGCCGGCTCCCGGCGCGAGGGGCTCGGCGAGGACCTCTACTTCGGTCACCCGAACGTCGGCGTCTACCACCTGAAGACGTACGCGAAGAACCCCCGCGACCTCCGCGGCGTCGGCGCGCGGGTGGCCCGCAAGGTCGACGACGAGCTCGACCCGCTCCTCCCGGACGAGGAGTCGGACGGTCGGTTCGCGGTGCGGTCGCCGCCGGAGGACGAGGACGAGGCGAAGGACGTCGCGACGCGGCTCCGCGAGACGCTGCGGGTCCACGCCGAGGCGCCGACGAGCCCCGACCACCTGTTCGAGGACGTGATGGAGGCCATCGACTCGCCCGCGTTCGGCCCGATGGACTACCGGTTCGACGGGCGGCCCGGCGAGCTCGACGAGCTCTCCGACACCTTCGACGAGGCCGAAGAGCTGCTCTCCTCGGAGCTCGAGGATCTGATCGACGAGGACGACGTCGACCGCGGGTTCCACTAGGGATCGTCGGTTGCGGCCGTCTCGTCGTGATTTTCCAGCGCTCAGCCGTCGACGCGCTTTAGCTCCTCCTTGGTCAGCTCGCTCTCCACGTCGCCCGTGTTCCGTGTGCCCGCCGGCTCGAACAGCAGTAGATGCGCCTCCGGCTCGGCGACCGGACGGTGCTCGGTCCCGCAGGGGACCACGAGCAGCTCGCCCGCTTCGAGGACGGCGTCGTCGCGCTCGCGGAACTCGATCCGGAGCCGCCCGTCCGTGACGAGAAACAGCTCGTCGACGTTCTCGTGTCGATGCCAGACGAACTCCCCCTCCGCCTTCGCGAGCTTCACGGCCTGTCCGTTCAGCTCGCCGGCGAGGTGCGGGTCCCAGCGCCCGTCGATCGACGCGAACGCGTCCGCGAGGGTCACCTTCTCCATGCGTTCCGGTCGGCGGGGCAGCGGTTAAATCATGCCGGGCCCGCGTCCCCGGAGCCGAGTTGGAGACCGATTCAGTAGTGCCAGGGGTACTCCCGGAACTCCGGCTCGCGCTTCTCCAGGAAGGCGTCTCTGCCCTCCCGGGCCTCGTCGGTCATGTACGCCAGGCGGGTCGCCTCGCCCGCGAACACCTGCTGGCCGACCATCCCGTCGTCGGTCATGTTGAACGCGTACTTCAGCATGCGCATCGCGGTCGGCGACTTCGCTGTCATCTCGTCGGCCCACTCCAGCGCGACGTCCTCTAGCTCCGCGTGGGGAACCGCCTCGTTGACCATGCCCATGTCGGCCGCCTCCTCGGCGGAGTAGGTCTTCCCGCGGAAGAACACCTCGCGGGCCTTCTTCTGACCGATCTGCTTCGCGAGGTACGCGGAGCCGAACCCGCCGTCGAAGGAGGCCACGTCGGGGTCGGTCTGGAGGAACTTCGCGTGCTCCTCGCTGGCGAGCGTGAGGTCGCAGACGACGTGCAGCGAGTGGCCGCCGCCGACCGCCCAGCCGGGGACGACCGCCACGACGGGCTTGGGCATGAACCGGATCAGCCGCTGGACCTCGAGGACGTGGAGCCGACCCGCCCGGGCCTCCCGGACCAGATCGTCGTCCTCGTCGCCGGCCTCGTCGTCGTCGCGGTACTCGTAGCCGGAGCCGCCCCGCACCGACTGGTCGCCGCCGGAACAGAACGCCCAGCCGCCGTCCTCCGCCGAGGGCCCGTTGCCCGTGAGGAGCACGCAGCCGACGTCCGCCTGCTTGCGGGCGTGATCGAGCGCGGCGTACAGCTCGTCGACGGTGCCGGGACGGAACGCGTTGCGGACCTCGGGGCGGTCGAAGGCGATCCGGACGACGGGGAAGTCGACGCCGCGGTGATACGTGACGTCGTCGAACTCGTCGGTGACCGGCTCCCACGCGTCGGGGTCGAAGATCTCCGAGACCATGCGCGGACAATGGACGGCGGCCTCATAAACGACGGCGGGTCGTCGCTGCGAGCGTGGCGGGGGCCGTCGACGTTCCGGGGTCGGCTTCCGGCGTCTCCACCGTTCGCGGCTACCCTCGCTCTCCGTCGTCGACCGCCGCGGCCAGCTCGTCGATCCGGGTCCGCACCACGGACAGCGTTGCGTCGGCGTCGGCGTACCCCCGGTCGTAGTCGGTCAGCGCGGTCTCCGTCTCGTCGAGGAACCGCTCGACGGCGTCCTCGATCGGCTCGTCGCTCATGGAGGCCCGGTCGGCGCCTGGCCGGAAATACCTCCCGACGAGGTAACAGCATCTCGCAAGATTGTATTATCTGCACACAAGTCTTTTTTCGGTACGCGCCGTATCGGCGGCTAATATGCCAGATTCTCTGTCAGAACAGCTCCAACGAGACATGGAGTGTGAGGGGCTGTTGGAGTGTTTCCACGGGCTCAAGCCGCTCGACCGGGAGTGTTTCGGCGTGCTCGTCGAGAGCGACGAGCCGCTGACGATCGACGCGATCGCCGAGGCCGTCGACCGCGAGCGCTCGACGGCGTACCGCGCCGTCCAGCGGCTGCTCTAGACCGGCTTCATCACCAAAGAGCAGATCAACTACGACCAGGGGGGGTACTACCACGTGTACTCGTCGACCGACCCGGAGAAGATCACCGACGAGATGCAGCGGATGCTCAACGACTGGTACGCGAAGATGGGTCAGCTCATCCAGGAGTTCGAAGAGAAGTACGAGCAGACGGACTCCGCGCGGGCGTCCGGATGACGGCCGCCGACGACGAGTCCTCGTTCTAGCCGGTCACCGTCGGCGCAGCGCGTACGCAGCGTAACCCACCGCGAGGAGCAGCACCGCCGAGAGCAGGCTCCCGTACACCGCCGGCGACGTGGAGACGTACTCGCCGAACGGGTCGGTCACCGCCAGCACGCCGACGGTCAACACGACTGCGATGAGGATGCCGACGGCGCCGAACGCCTTGAACGCCGCGTCGAGGTCAATTCGCGGTGATCCGCTTGAGTGACTCATGGGGTCACCTAGGAGCTTCGGCGACAAATGAACGGCACTGAATTCCAGCCTGGTGAGAACGCGACCGCGCTCCTAACCGACGCCGGAGGGATCCGACTACGCCGGGTAGCCCTCGACGATGGCGACGCCGGAGGAGGCGCCGATCCGCACCGCGCCGGCGTCGAGCATCGCGGTCGCCTCCTCGTAGGAGCCGACGCCGCCGGACGCCTTCACAGGGAGGTACTCGCTCATCAGCGCCACGTCGGGGACGGTGGCGCCGCCGTCGGCGAAGCCGGTGGAGGTCTTCACCATGTCGGCGTCTGCGGCGACGGCGGCCTCGCAGGCCCGGCGCTTCTCGGCGTCCGTCAGGAGCGCGGTTTCGATGATGACCTTCACCGGGACCGGCACCGCCGCGACGACGTTCGAGACCTCGGCGGCGACGACGTCGTCTTCGCCGGCCTTCAGCCGACCGACGTTGATCACGAGGTCGATCTCGTCCGCGCCGTCGTTCCACGCGGCGACCGCCTCGTCGCGCTTCGCCTCCGGTGCGTGCTGCCCGTGGGGGAACCCGACGACGGTCGCGATCGTCTCCGGCGCGTCCTCGTAGTCGGCCGCCTCCGCGACGTAACAGGGCGGGATGCAGGCGTTCATCCCGTGGGCGGCGGCCTCGCCGAGGACGGTCTCGACGTCGGCCCACGTCGTCTCCGGGCCGAGCACGGTGTGGTCGATGCTGGCGGCGAACTCGTCGCGGTCCATGCGCTAACGGTCGCGGGCACGGGTAAAAGACGTACTGGGTCCGGCCGGGCGGACGTTCGGCGTCGCGGAGACGGGGCGGGGGGTCAGCCCTCGATCTCGATCTCGGTGCCGGTCGCCACGGCGTCGACGACGGGGAGACGCACGGTCAGGATGCCGTTCTGGTAGGACGCCTCGATCTCGTCGTCGTCGATCGTCTTCGGGAACCGGAACCGGCGGTGGTAGGTCCGGCGCGTGCCGCGGGCCTCGTCCTCGTGTTCGCCGGCGACGTTGAGGACGCCGTCGTCCCACGAGGCGGTGAGCTCCTCGGGATCGAACCCGGGGAGCTCCACCGTGAGGACGAACTCGTCGTCCTCCTCGTACAGTTCGTAGTCGTTGCTACTCGATTCGAACAGTCGGCTCGGGAAGTCGAGCCCCTGCGTCCACGAGCTGGCTGGTCGCGGGAGAGCCATTGCTGACCACCTCGGATGCAGTTAGTAATAGGGTAGCGATTCTATATGAATGTTTCGAACCTTGCTTATCGTTCACAGTACTATTGTTTCGGTCGTCGCGGCCGAGCGCGATCGCCGCGGCCGAACGGTTGGATTCAAGTCCGCCGCAGGGGAACCCGGTCGTATGCAACCGGGAGATCGCGTCCGCGTCGAGCGCGGGGACGTCACGAACGAGGGCGTACTGCTCCCCTCGACGACTCGCGACCACCTCGTCGTCAAGCTCGACGGGGGGTACAACGTCGGTATCGACCGCGACGCCGCCGACGTGGAGGTGCTCGAATCCGGCGCCCGCGACGTCGACGAGGGGGCCGACGCGGGCGGCGGCGAGGCCTCCGAGATCACCTTCGACGAGGACCTGCCGACGGTCTCGCTCATCTCCACCGGCGGGACGATCGCCTCCACCGTCGACTACCGGACCGGCGCGGTCACCGCCCAGTTCGACGCCGAGGACGTGCTCCGGGCGGTCCCCGACCTGGCCGGCCGCGCGAACTACCGTGGGCGCGTCGTCGCCAACATCCTCTCGGAGAACATGGAGCCGGCCATCTGGCGGGAGCTCGCCGAGGCCGTCGCCGAGGAGATCGACGCCGGCGCCGACGGCGTGGTCGTGATGCACGGCACCGACACGATGCAGTACTCCGCGTCCGCGCTCTCGTTCATGCTCGACGTGCCGGTCCCGATCGTGTTCACCGGGAGCCAGCGCTCCGCCGACCGGCCCTCCTCCGACAACGTGATGAACGCGGTGTGCGCGGTCGAGGCCGCGAAGGCCGACCACGCCGAGACGCTCGTCTGCATGCACGCGACCCAGTCCGACGACGCCTGCGCGCTCCACCGCGGCACCCGCGTCCGGAAGAACCACACCTCCCGCAGAGACGCCTTCGAGACGGTCGGCGCCCGGCCGCTCGGGGTCGTCGACTACGAGGCCGCCGCGGAGGCGGGCGCAGCGGGCGACGCGGCCGGCGCGGCGATCGAGTGGAACCGCGAGCCGCTCCCGCGGGGGGAGGAGGGCGCCGACGTCGACCCGGCGTCCGACCTCGACGCCGACGTGGAGCTGGCCAAGTTCACGCCCGGCATGGACCCGGCCGCGTGGGACTACCTCGACGACAAGGACGGCGTCGTCATCGAGGGGACCGGCCTCGGCCACGTCCACACCGACCTCATCCCGCGGATCGAGGAGCTGGTCGAGAACGGAACCGTCGTCGCGATGACGAGCCAGTGTCTCGCCGGCCGCGTCTGCGACCGCGTGTACGACACTGGCCGCGACCTCCTCGACGCCGGCGTCGTCGAGGCGGGCGACACCCTCCCCGGCACCGCGAAGGTGAAGCTGATGTGGGCGCTGGCGAACGTCGGCGACCCGGCCGAGGCGATGGGGCGCGACCTCGCCGGCGAGCTCACCGAGGAGTCGCGGCCCTGGCGATGACCGATCGGGAGCCCGGTCCCGGCGACCCCGCTCCCGTCGTCCGGGAGGCCCGCCCCGCCGACGTCGACGCGGTCGCGGCGTTCACCCGGGACACGTGGGGCGAGCGCCAAGCGGACTACATCCCGCGCGTGTTCCCCGGGTGGGTCGACTCGGACGACCCGGACCGCTGCACCCTCGTCGCGACGCTGCCGCCGGAGGCGGTCGCCGGGCGCGACGCGGTAGCGGAGAGCGACGACCGCGCCGAGGGCGACACCCTGATCGAGGGCGACGGATCGGGCGCGGCCGCCCCGGGGGAGCCCGAGGCCGTGGTCGGCTGCATCCAGGGCGTCCTGCTCAGCGAGTGGGAGGCGTGGGGACAGGGGATCCGCGTCGACCCCGCCGCCCGCGGGTTCGGCGTCGGGACCGCCCTCGCGACCGCCGCGCTCGGCTGGGCGCGCGACCGCGGCGCGACCGTGTGTCGGAACATGGTGTTCTCGTGGAACGTCGCCGGGCTCGGCCAGTCGCGCGCGGTCGGCTTCGAGCCCGCGACGGAGTTCAGGTTCGCGGAGCCGGAGCCGGCCGCGGACGCCGCGGACGCCGCCGCCGACGGAGTGCGCGCCGTGGGGGATCCCGATCCGAACGCCGCGTGGGCGTTCTGGCTCGACAGCGGCGCTCGCGACCACCTCCGCGGACTCGCGCTCGACGAGGGCGAGTCGTGGGCGTGCTCCGTGCTCACCCGCGAGCGGCTGCGGACCGCGGCCGACGAGGGGAGGCTCCTCGCGGTGGCGGACGCGGACGCGCTCGCCGGGTTCGCGGTCCGGACTCGCGTGACGGAGCGCGCGGGTGACGACGGCCCCGATCGGACGGCGGAGTACGGCGTCGCCGCGTGGCGCGACGTCGCCGCGGCCGGCGCGCTGTACAACGCGATCGCCGCTGACGCCGCCGCGGTCGACGCCGATGCCACGCGAGTGCTGATCCCCGAGACGGTCGAGCACGTGAGCGACACGGGCGCGAATCGGATCCCTGTGGCGGCCGAACCCGACTTCGTGCTGTCCGCGGACCTCACGGGCGACGGGGCCCTACCCGGCGACTTATAACGATCGCCGGCCGAACCGACTGGCATGGCGCTCCTCTCCGGGGTCTCTCTGCCGTGGTCGCTCCCGCTCACGCTCGTCGTGTACGGGATCGTCGTCGCCGCCGCGGCGTGGATCTACCGCGACGCGAAGGCGCGCGGGAACCGCTTCGCAGTCCTCTGGGCCGTCGCGACGCTCGCGTTCACGATCCTCCCGGTGCTCGCGTACCTGTACCTCCACCGCGACGCGGGAACGGAGCGGTGAGCGGCCCGACCCGTCGCCCGGTCGCTTAAGTACTGACCGTCGGTACGTGGCGATCGCATGCCCGCTTCCGACCGATCGATCCCCCTCCGATCGATCGCTCGCGGCCGGCGGCCGCGAGCGGTCGGTCTCCTCGTCTCGAACCTCCTCCCGCTGGTCGGCGTCGTGGTCCTCGGCTGGAGCGCCGCCGCGCTCGTGACGCTCTACTGGCTGGAGCTCGGTATCGCCACCCTCTGGGCGGTCGTCCGCGCGCTGTTCGCCGGGCGCCCCTCCGCCATCGAGCCTGAGACCCTGATCACCGGTCCGCTGGCGGCCAAGCGCGTCGCGTTCCCGCTCCCCCGGACTGACCTCCGGGTCCACCTGTCGACGCTCCTCGTCCTCCTCGTCGCGGTCCCGGTCCTCGCGCTCGTGTGGCTCGTCGCCGGCGCGGTCACCGCGGGCGTCGTCGCCGACGGCGGCCTCGCGTCCGCGGCGGCCTCGACCGTGGCGCTCGCCGCGCTGGGCATCTTCGTGACTGAGGCGGCGACGACCGTGGTGGAGTACTTCTACGAGGGCGAGTACCGCGAACACAGCGCACAGACGGCGATCCGGGGCGTCTTCTTCAGGGCCGGCACCGTCTTCGTCGGGGGGGTCGTCGCCGTCACGCTGATCGGCGCGGCGACCGTGGGGCCCGACGCCGAACTGTCGGCGGTCGCTCCCGACGCCGTGGGGCTCCCGCTGCTCGTCGCCGTCGTCCTCGTGAAGTTCGCGTTCGACCTCGCGGGTCTGTACCGCGACCGGCTCGTCGCCGTCGACGAGTCGTCGTCGCTGGAGATCGGATGGGCGCACGACCCGCCGGCGATCGACCCGATCGACGACCCGCTCCCCGACGCGTCGCGGCGAGTTCGGCCGGCCCGTCGCGGGCGGCTCGTCGGGTGGATCGCCGCTCTCCCGCGGCATCCGGGCGCCGTCGCCCCCGGCGTCGTGTGTCTGTTCGTCGCGGGCCTGTTCGCCGTCGGAGGCGCGTGGGCGACCGTCGGACTCCTCGTCGTCGGGGGCGTCGCGACGTCTGTACTCCTCCTCGCGCTGGACGACTGGCTCCGGTACGGCGCCGTCGAGTACCGCGTCGGCGAGGACGCCCTCGTCGCCTACGACCGCCGTTTCGACGCCGCGCTGTGGCGCGTCGAGCCGTGGGACGAGACGGTGCTCCGCGTCGAGCGCGACCCGCTCGACGAGCGGCTCGGAACCGCGAGCGTCGTGATCGAACTCGAAGACGACGAGCGACGACTGCCTCGGCTGACCGATGTCGATCCGGTACTCGCCGTCTTCGACCGGGCGGCCGAGCCCTCCGACTGACCGGCTCGACCGCACGGGACGCGACGATCGCTCGCGATCGGCGGTCCAGTATCGCTCGCGATACCGGGACCCGAACGCCTAATTACGCTCGGGGCGCCGGTGGGGACATGTTCGCGACGCTGCCGGACGCCCTCCGACTGCTCGTCGTCCCCGTCTTCGCGTGGGCGGCGCTGCGGGACGTCCGGACCCGCCGCCTCCCGAATCGGCTCTGGCCGCCGCTGTACGCGTTCGGCGCGCTGCTACTGATCTGGGAGGCGGCGACGCTGTGGCCGCTCGCGGGGTTCGAGGGTCGGCTGTTCCTGGTGCAGGCCGCGGTCAGCCTGCTGTTCGTCGCCCCCCTCGGCTACGCGTTCTGGTACCTCGGCGCGTTCGGCGGGGCGGACGCGAAGGCGCTGATCGCGCTCGCGGTCCTGTTTCCCACCTTTCCGACGTACGAGATTGCGGGCGTCACGCTCCCGCTCGTGGAGACCCAGATCGGCGTGTTCTCGCTCACGGTCCTCACGAACACGGTCCTGCTCGGGCTCGCGTATCCCCTCGGACTCGCCGGGCTCAACCTCCGTCGCGGCGAGTTCTCGGCGAACGCGTTCCTCGCCCGTCCGGTGGCGACCGAGTCGCTGCCGGACCGCCACGGGCGCCTGTTCGAGGACGACCGGGGCGAGACCCGGAGCGGGCTGGACCTGGACGCGCTGCGGATGTACCTGCGGTGGCGCGGGCTGACGCTCGCCGACGTGCGCGCCGACCCCGACCGCCTCCGCGATCCGGACAGCGTCGGCGAGACGTTCGACCCGACCGACGGCGGGACTCGCGTCGGCCCGCGAACCGACGGCGGGGCGGCTATCGAGCCGGAGCGCGAGGGCGGAGACGCCCCCTCGCGCGACGCCGGAGCGACGGCCGCCGCGGACCCGTGGGCCGCGGAGCGCTTCCTCGCGGAGATCGATCACGGGGCGTACGGCACCGACGCCGAGACGCTCCGCGGCGGGCTGACGGTCGTCGCTCGGAAGGACCGCGTGCTGGTGTCGCCGGGGATGCCGTTCGTCGTCCCGATGGCGGTCGGGCTGGTCGTCTCGCTGACGTACGGCGACGCGCTGTTCGCGCTGCTCGGCGTCGCCGGGCTGGTCTGAGTCGCGAGGGCCCGAGAGGCCGTCGCCCGCCCTCAGCTCTCGGCGCGGAGGTCGCCGACCGTGAGCACGCGCGTTCCCACGGGCCGCTTCACGAACTCGCCCACCTCGCGACCCAGCAGCTCGCGGACCCCGCGCTGGGCCGCCACGTCGAGCAGCCGCTGGTCGATCGGCCCGTCGACGACGACGGTGTGAGGGGCTGACTCGGCCGACTCGACTGCCTCGAACGCGTCTCCGGCGTCGACCTCCGCGAGAACGCTCCGGTCGTCACCGAGCAGGCGCGCGCGATCGCTCCCGGAGTCAACGACCTCCTGCACGTGCTCCTCGATGGACCGCGGCTCGTCGTCGACGGGGACGTCGTCGGGTGAGGCGTCGTCGGACGGTTCGGTCGCCGCCTCGTCGGTCTCTGCTCCCGACTCGGTCCCGGTCGTCGACGAGGCCGACTCGGCCTCTGCCGTCGCGGGGGCCGACCCCGTCTCGACAGCCTCCACGAGTCCGCCCTCGGTCGCCCCGCCAGTCCCCCCGGAAGCGACCCCGCCGCTTCCCGACTCGTCGGCGTCAGGCGTGTCGGAGTCGGTCGCTCCGGAGTCGGGCGTTTCGGACGCCGAATCGTCTGAACTACTATCGACGCCGACCCCGCCGTCCCGTCCGTCGAGACGCCCGTTTCCCTCGGCGCTCCCGAGTCCCCCGTCGCCTTCGTCGCCCGCGGCCGCCTCGCGGAGGTTGGGCTCGTCGGCGAGGCTGCTGTACGGTACCTTCCCGCGGAGCGCCTCGAAGACGGCGTTGCGATCGAGGTCCTCGACGGACTCGCCGGGCGGGGCGAACGCGACGTAGTCGACGTCGCCGACCTGCGCGAGCTCGCGGAGTATCAGCTCGCCGCCGCGGTCCCCGTCGAGGAAGGCGGTGACGGTCCGGTCGGCGGTGAGGTCGGCGACCGCGTCCGGGACGTTCGTCCCCTCGACGGCGACCGCGTTCTTGATGCCGCACTCGAGCAGCGTGAGCACGTCGGCGCGCCCCTCGACCACGATGACCGCGTCGGAGTCGCCGACGCGCGGGCCGGCGGGCAGTCCCTCGTACTCGACGATGCCCTCGACGCGAGCGGCTTCGCGAACCTCCTCCAGGATGTCGTCGCTCGCGAGGCTCGTCTCCTCGAAACCGCCGGCGATCAGCTCCTTTGCGCGCTCGACGACCTCGCGGCGCTTCGCCGCCCGCACGTCCTCGATGCTCGTCACCTCCACGGAGGCCTGGCAGGGGCCGATGCGGTCGATCGTCTCCAGCGCGGCCGCGAGGATCGCGGTCTCGACCTTGTCGAGGCTCGACGCCACGGTGACCTCGCCGAACGACTGCCCGTTCTCCGACTGCACCCCGACGTCGATCCGGCCGACCCGGGAGGACTCCTGGAGGTCCCGGAGGTCCAGCTCGTCACCGAGGAGCCCCTCGGTCTGGCCGAACACCGCGCCGACGACGTCGCTCCGCTCGACGACGCCGTCCGCCGCGATGGTGGCGTGAATCAGGTATTTTTCTGTGTCTTTCATGATGGATGAATTGTGATGGTCAAGCGGCGGTCGCCGCCCGACTACTGTTGTGTCCGTCGCGGAAAATACTTATCGCACCCGCCTCCGACGTCGCGTTATGAAGAGATATCTTCTGCAAAAATAGATATCGAATCACTTGAACAAGATTTAAGCGGAGAGATACAATATAACTCGACATGGCTCGGTCTCGGAGAGATCTCGTGTGGATACCGACGTTCGCCCTGCTCGTCGCCCTCGCGGTGCCGTGGCCGCTGTGGGGCGTCGACCGTGTCGTCGCCGGTCTCCCGGTGTGGATCTGGTGGCACGTGGCGTGGCTCGGACTGTGTGCGGTTCTGTTCGCCGAGTTCGTCCGGAGCGGCGCGTGGGAGCGCGGAATGGGACTGCGTCCGGAGTCGAGCGACGACCGCTCGACCGGGGGCGAGAGAGATCGCGTCGTCGGGAGTGAGCGGCCGTGACGCTCGCGCTCTCTCTCGGGGTGATCGTCGGGTACCTCCTCTTCGCGCTCGGGATCGGGCTCGTCGCCTACCGCGTCTCGGAGACGACCGCGGAGGACTACTACCTCGCGAACCGGTCGCTGGGGACGCTCGTCCTGCTTTTCACCACGTTCGCGACGCTTTTGTCGGCGTTCACCTTCTTCGGCGGCCCGAACCTCGCGTACGCCGCGGGCCCCGAGTGGCTGGTGGTGATGGGGACGCTCGACGGCGTACTGTTCGCGGTGCTGTGGTACGTCGTCGGCTACAAGCAGTGGCTGATCGGGACCCGCCGCGGGTACGTGACGCTCGGGGAGATGCTCGGCGACCGCTTCGGCTCGCTCGGCCTCCGGGCGCTCGTCGCGGGCGTGAGTCTCCTCTGGCTGTTCCCGTACGTCATGCTCCAGCAGATGGGGGCGGGCGAGGCGCTCGTGGGGCTCACCGACGGCGCCGTTCCCTACTGGGGCGGGGCGGCGCTGATCACGGCGTTCATGATCGTCTACGTCGTGCTCGCGGGGATGCGCGGCGTCGCCTGGACGGACACGATACAGGGGCTGTTCATGCTCTCCGTCGTCTGGCTCGCGGCCGTCTGGGTGGTGTCGGCCGTCGGCGGCGTCGGCGCGGCGACCGGCGCGATGATCGAGGCCCGCCCCGAGTTCGGCCGCTTCGGCGGCGGAACGTACACGCCGGGGTTCATCGTCTCCTCCGCGGTCACCATCGCGTTCGGCGTGACGATGTTCCCCCAGATCAACCAGCGCTTCTTCGTCGCGAAGTCGGGCGAGACGCTGAAGCGGTCGTTCGCGCTGTGGCCCGTGTTAGTCCTCCTCCTCTTCCTCCCCGCGTTCATGCTCGGCGCGTGGGCGGCCGGGATGCCGGTCGACGTCCCGGAGGGGGCGAACGTGCTCCCGGTCGTGTTGAACGAGTACACGCCCGCGTGGTTCGCGGCGCTGGTGATCGCCGGGGCGATGGCCGCGATGATGTCCTCCTCGGACTCGATGCTGCTGTCCGGGTCGTCGTACTTCACCCGCGACCTCTACCGGCCCGTGATCAACGCCGACGCCTCCGAGCGCCGCGAGGCGTGGATCGCCCGCCTCGGCGTGGTCGCCTTCGCGTTCTCCGCGTTCGTGGCGAGCCTGTTCCGTCCGGGTACCCTGATCGAGGTCGGAAACACCGCGTTCTCGGGGTTCGCGTTACTCGCGCTCCCCGTGATCTGCGCGCTGTACTGGGACCAGACGACCCGAACCGGAATGGTCGTCGGCGTGCTCGTCCCCCAGCTCGCGTACCTCGCGGTGGTGCTGTCCGCGGTCGTCGATTTCGTCCCGGCGCTCCCCCGCACCGTCGCCGGCGGCTGGGACGTGGCTCTCGGACTCATGGCGCTGTCCGCGGTCCTCACCGTCGGCGTCTCGCGCCTCACCGCGCCGACCGCCGAGGGCGACGCCTCGCGGTTCGCGGTCACGAGCGACTGAGCGGGGAGGCGGTGAGCGAGTTCGCGAAGAGCGATGACACGCTGTCCGGTGAGTATACTGTCCGTTCAGCAGAGGGTTTCTACCAGATTCACGTCATTTCAACAGCGGCGGTTTTTCACGCAGCTGCGTGCGACGGATAGCCCAGATCCCCGTTTCACGCCCGTCGAGGACCGGATAGCTCTCCGCTGCGATTATTCCCGTTTGGAGGGCCGGTACGATTTTCCGGGAATGTATCGACTATTAAGAAATGAACTTCATTAGGTTATCACACGTACGATTAATTCGCCATGTCCGTCAAGCACGGGGTAGACCTAGAAGAATTCGGAGAGTTTGTCACGTTCGCCAGCCAGAACCCCGACGAGGTCCAGTTGCAGCTGTCGGCGCGAGGGCTGGCCGAAGACCGGGCGCTCTGTTCGCTCGCAAAGGTTCAAGAGTACGGCCTCGGCGGCGAGACGATCGACCGCGAGACGCGCGAGTACACGTTCCCGCTCGGCGCGTGGAAGGAAGTCGAGGAGGCCGCGGGATTCGTCTCCCCGACCGACCGTCCCGAACCGGTCGAGGTCACGTTGGCCGCGCTCACCGGCTGTCTCAACGTCGCCGTGGGAATCACCGCCCTCCACGAGGGCATCGAACTCGAGGGCCTCGAGACCAAGGTTCGGCTCGATTTCGATCCGCGCGTCGTCCTCTACGCTGCGGACCTCGACCAGGCGGAACGGATGTTCGACAACATCGACGTCGAGATCGAGGTCTCCGGTGACATCAGCGAGGAACAGCGCGAACTTCTCGAGACGGGGGCTCGCCGCTCGCCCGTCTGGACCCTGCTGAGCAAGGCCAACGAGATGGAACCGCGTGTCAGCATCGTCGACGCCGAGATGGTGATGGGTGACTGACCGAACGTCCCGTTTCGACGGTTGCGTGTCGGTGGACCGTCGCGAGCCTCGGTTGCCGAGACCGATTCCCGACGATCGGTTCCACCGAGGCTCGGATAATACGCCTCTACTTTTCGACGTCCCGGCGATATCGCCATGCCGCGAGTGGCACCCCCATACTAACTATTAGTCTCGCCCCGCTGAGACCGGGTAGTTGGTAGCCCGTGAACGCATCTGAAAACGCGGAAGAGGCGATCGAGCTCCTCCAGCAACTGGGATTGAAGGAGTACGAGGCACGGTGCTTCGTCGGCCTATTGCGGGTAGAGACGGGTACGGCGAAGAAACTCAGCGAGATGACCGACGTTCCCCGAACGCGAGTGTACGACGCGATCCGGGTGCTGGAAGCGCACGGATTAGTACAGATCCAGCATTCGAGCCCACAGCGGTTCCGCGCGGTTTCCCTCGACGAAGCGATCGAGACCCTCCGCAACCAGTACCAGGATCGCATCGATCGCCTGCAGGCCGCCCTCGAGACGGTCAAAATCGTCGAAGACGCCGACGAGGAGTCCGTCCAGCAAGTGTGGGCGATGTTCGGACGCGACGGGATCGAAAACCGGACGGAAGAACTCATCGAGACGGCGACCGAGGAGGTCGTGCTCGTCGTCGGCGACGAATCGCTGTTGACGCGGGACCTCGTCGCCACGCTGAAGCAGATCGGGGGCGACGTCGACCTGCTCGTCGGCGCGCTGACCGAACCGCTCCAAGAACAGATTCAAGCGGCCGTCCCCGATGCCACGACGTTCATCTCGGGGTTAGAGTGGTTACACGGCGAGGACGCCGCGGAAGACGATACCGCGATCGGTCGCCTGCTGCTGATCGACCGCTCGACGATCCTCGTGAGTTCCATCATGCCGGACACGAAAGAGGAACAGGCGATCTTCGGCGAAGGCTTCGGGAACGGGCTCGTCGTGATCGCCCGCCGGCTCATGGCACAGGGGCTGGTGACCGGACGCGATCCCTCCTCCTGACACCGCTACCGCCTGTCTCTCGATTACTCACAAAATACGAGCGCCGTGAAAACACGGCGTCTTTTGTGTGCGTATCCTGATGCTTCTACGTGCGATGAACAACCGAAACACCGAGCGGGTCACGCGCGTTGCGACCGCGATCGACCACGCGGAAGCACGGATCGACACGGACCGAAACCGCATCGACGAACGACGACGCACCCAGCAGCCATGAGCCCTGCCCGACCCGCCAACGACCTCGTCGCGACCCTGGACGACGGAGACGTCGCACTCGGAGTGCTCGATAACGCGTACAGTCCGACGCTCGTGGAGCTATACGGCGAACTCGGCGTCGATTTCGTCTGGTTGGACCTCGAACACGGTGGACCGGACCCGTGGGATGCACCGCAGGTGGAGGACCTGCTCCGGGCGGCCGAACGGACGGACGTGGAGCTACTCGTCCGGGTCCCCGATACGGACCCGACGCTCGTCCGGAAAGCGCTGGACCTCGGCGTGAGGAACGTGTTCCTCCCACGCGTGAAAACAGCCGACGAAGTCCGCGATGCGGTCCGATCCGCTCGGTTCCGCTACGACGGCGGTCCCGGTGACCGGGGACTGGCCTCGCCACGGGCGTCTCGCTGGGGCCTCGATGACGAGTACGTCGCCACCGAAGACGGAGAGACCCTCGTCGGCGTGACCATCGAGACGGAGGCGTGCATCGAGAACCTGGACGACGTCCTCGCCGTCCCGGAACTGGGATTCGTCTTCATCGGTCCGTTCGACCTCTCGGTGTCGCTCGGCCACCCCGGTGAAGTCGAGCATCCGGCGGTGCAGGAAGCCGTCGAGACGGTTCGGTCGAAGGCCCTCGACGCGGGCGTCCCCGTCGCGGGGCTCGGGTTCGGGATGGACGACGTCACCGAAAAAGCGGCGAACGGCTACCAGATGCTGAACCTCGGGAGCACGACCGGGGCACTCGAAGGGACCGTCACCGATTGGCTGGAGGCCGCCGAGTCCACCTGACGCGAACGGACACGAGCGTCGTCCGGTAGCGCGATTGACGGGACCACGGTCGTTCCGGAGGGGCACGGTCGCCACGTCTTCGAGACCGCGAACGCGGCGCACGCCAGACTCGCGAGACGAATAGCGCCGGGCCGCCGCGGAAGCGGCCTGCCCGCGCGGCGCGAGACACCGCGATGGGTGGCGGCTCGGCGGACACGGATGCGGAACGGCGTCGGAGGCGAACGACACCGACCGGTCGGTTCCGCGGTTCGAACTGCCGGTCGTCGCGTCCCGAAGCCGCGGTAACGGAGCGTTACCGACTCGACACGCGCATACAGCGCTCATAACAATCCACCCGAGTTCCGTTCTCGATTCTGCGATGGTACGAACGAAGATCTCCGACGATGACGAGGGAAAGCGAGTGGTCAACTCCAGGGGAAAGAAAATCGGGATGGTCACGGAAGTGAAGAACGGAACGGCGTACGTCGACCCGGATCCGGGAATCGCGGACTCCATCCGTTCCCGGCTCGGGTGGGGGGACGCGGATGACGACAATTACGAGCTCGAGTCGCGACGGATCGACAGGATAACCGACGACGAGATTCACCTCAAGAACTGACTGTCACTTGTATTGCGACAGAAACGCCGTGGAGCGTGTGTTGCAGGTGAAGGACCGTTCGACGGGAAACCCGATTCTCGGATCAACGGCCCGCTGTGCCAAGGTATATTTTCGTCCTTGCCTTTCCGGTGGGTATGCGGATGGAACTCCGGGTGTGCAAGCACTGCTACAACGGCGAACACGGTAACGAGCACAAGACCGCTGTCACGCGTGACATGGTCGCGTGCGCCGAACGCATCCGGGAGTACAAGGACCTCATCGGCATCGATTCGCTCTACATCACCCACGTCGAGGAGGGCGACACCGGTGGTGCGGAGGCGCTCCCCGCCATCGTCGCCTCGATCGACGGGAAGCAGATCAACCTCGCCGACACGCAGCTCGTCATGGAGGACGCCGACGGCAACATGCTCGTCTACCCCGAACCCGAGGACATCCTCACGGTGCTGACCCGGAACGTCGACCAGATCTCCGAACAGACCCGAAACGACGTGACCGTCGAACTCTCCGCTGAATCCGCGGAACTGCTGTAGGGGACTGTCGGAACTATCCGACCGTTCTCCCTTAGAAGAACGTGGTGACGGTCATGCCGACGACGAGTGCCGCACCGAGGGCGACGACGACCCCCTCCGTCCATTCGACCATCTCGTACTTGCGGCCCTGGTACGCCACCCCGAGCATACCGACGACCGCGAAGAGGACCATCACGACCGCCAGTGCGTCGGTGAGTAGTGCCATATCCGGCCATAGTCCGCTCGGTGCTTGAAAGTTGGCCCGTCCCGACGACGTAGACGGTTGAAAAAAGCGTCCGTCAGTCGTCGCTCGGTTCGCCGCCGTCTGCCGCGGTCGCTCGAGGCTCTTCTTGCTGCTTTTCTTTCAGATACCGAGACCGGAGGACGTTCCCGTACATCGAGAGCGTGAGGCCGAGGAACAACACGAGGAAGCCGGTGTTGATGCCGATGGTCCGGAGGAGACTCCCCTCGTTGAAGGCGAGTTCGCTGGACACCGGGTAGCCGCCGTAGGTGACGGAGGCGAGCATCACGCTGACGATACCGACCACCGTCGCGACACCGACGATGTTGGTGACCCACCGCCAGGATTTCTTGCGGCGAAGTCGCTCAATGCCGGTCGACTCGTGGTCGTCGGGGTCGCCGTGGAAGTTCGGCGTTTGGTCCTTCGGCAGAAACGCCTTCATCTCGACGGGGTAGAAGGCGGGATGGAAGCCGTGCTCGAAGGTGTGGAACATGACCCCCATCAGCATGATGATCCCGAGCAGGCCGTGGAAGGCGACGAAGGCCATCGCGGCCGACTGGGTGTTGTAGACGCTGATGAGCCACGCCTTCTGCCAGATGAGCAGGCCCGTAATCATCAGGAAGACCAGCTCGACGGTGAAGATGGCCGCGACGCCCTTGCCGATGTAGGATAAAAGCGGCACCTCGTCGGCCTTGTAGCCGGCGAACTGCCGTGCGTTGGGGTGTCGCTCGTCGGCGCGCCCAAACGCAAACTGAACGTCCTGGACGAACGCCTCAACGTCGTCTTTCGTCGGCAAGAGCGTGCCGATGCCGCCGCCGTTGGTCCGGCTGAGGAGCATGTACGGCACCCAGAAGCCGGTCAGTGCTATGAGCGCGAAGCCCGCGGCCCGATGGACCGCGAGCACGCCGGTGTTGCCACCCATCAACTCGATGAGCCACCACAGCTCGGCGTTGAAGGCGATGGAATACCCCGTGAAGAAGAGCGTGAACACCGTTAGCGCCAGAAGCGAGTGGAAGACGGTCGTCACCCGCGAGAACTTCCCGTGGTCGAGGTTCGTCACTCGCGGTCACCTCCCTGGGGCTCGCCGCCGTCGGCGATGGTCGGTTCCGATTCGGTGTCGGTGCCTTCCGGCGGCTGCATACGGTCTGCCAGCCGGTGGAACGCCGTCCAGTGGACGAACATCAACAGGAGGATGAAGATACCCATCACGATGTCCGCGAAGTGGACGACATCGATCATGAGCGTCAACACGGCGTTCGTGACGCCGGCCTCCCAGTCGGCACCGACGCCGCCGCCGCTGAGGGTGGGGTGGACGCGCAGTAGGCTCTCGTGCCAGACGCCCCGAGAGCTAAAGAACCACACCGATCCGGTCGCCAGCGCGAGCCCGAAGATCGCACAGCCCCAGAAGATAACTCGATCGGCGATGACGCCGTCGGTCGATTCAACTGGCACCTCGGCAGCGGCCGCCGCCTCGTCGTTGCCGTCGGTCGTGTCGGGGTTGCTCATGCGTTCTTCACCATGTCGGCGTCGTCGCCGAAGATGATCTCAAGAGCGGTGTCGTTGAAGAACGACCCGCTCCCGCGCTTTTCGAGCTCGTCCGCGATGTCGCCCGCCGAGCCGACGAGGATGGCGTCGGTCGAACACTCCTCGGCACACGCCGGGCCCTTCTTGGCCTCCTGTCGCTCCCGACAGCCGGTACACTTGTCCATGACGCCGCCGGTCCCGAAGACATCGGAGCTTATGGTCCCCTCGGAGTCCGGGAACTGCGGGGCGCCGAACGGGCAGCCGGACAGGCAGTACTGACAGCCCACGCAGAGGTCGTCGGAGACCGTCACGAAGCCGTCGTCTTCCTTCTGGAGGGCGTTCGTCGGGCAGACCGACACGCAGGGAGCGTTCTCGCAGTGATAACACTGCATCGGCAGGCTCGTCTCACCGGGGTTTTTCCCCTCTTCGAGGGCCGCCGTCTGCCGGCTGTTGTACCCTTCGGCACCCTCACGCCCCTCCAACATGGTCGTAATCTGGATGCGCTGTTCGTTGTTCGATACGTCCCAGGTGCGTTTACACGAGACGACGCAGGCGCCACAGTCGATACAGGCCTCTACGTCGGGGAAGATCCGCATCCCGTCGCCCGTGGACATCACGCCCTCGCCCATTCGATTGTCGTTGTGTGTAGACATTGCTAGTCGTCACCGACGCTCTGCTCGAGTCCCTCGGTCATGTCCCAATCCCGCGTGTCGTAACTCTTCTGTCGGCCGATACCGGCCTCCTCCTGCGGGTAGTCGATGAACTCCATGTCGAGTTCGTCCACCCGCGCCTGCGTCGCCTTCTCCATGACGACTATCCCGGCTTTCGTCTCCTGCATCTGGGTTTCCGCGTCGAAGCCGGAGGACGTCACGATGTTGGCCGAATCGCCGATTGCGAGGGGTTTCGTTCCCTCGGGATAGGAGTCGACCTGACTCTGACCGCTGAAGACGCCGCCCCAGTGGTAGGGGAGGAAGATCTCCTCGGTGTTCGGCCGCTCGGTCACCTTCGCTTTCACCAAGATCGAGCTCTTGCTCTCGGCGGCCGGGTGGATGATGACGTGGTCCTCGCCGCCGCGAAGGTCCATCTCCGCGGCGACGTCCGGATGAATCTCCGCGTACATGTGCGGTTGCAGGTCCGCCGTCAGCGGGTTGTTCCGAGTCTCGGCGCCGCCGCCCTGGTGTTCGACCTGGCGGCCGGACGTGAGGATCAGCTGCCGGGCACCGTCGGGCATCTCCTCCATCGCGGACCCGACCGACTGCATCGCCTCTTCCTGTGTCGTCGCGTTGTTCTGGTCGAGCCGCCAGAAGTTGGTCTGCTGACCGTTGGCCGGCCACTGCTCGACGAGATCCGCCCGCGGGCTCTCGATCGGTTCGCGGTGGACCGGAACGGTGTCGAGGAAGTTCCACACGACCGCACGCGCCTTCCCGCGCCCCGTGGGCGGGTCCGGCTGCTCGTTGTCGAACTGCCGCCAGAACTCCAGGTCGTGGTTCTGGCCGTAGTTCTCATTGAGCTCGCGCGCGGCGTCGAAGGCCGACCTGTCCTCTCTGAGCGCGTACTCCTGTGGCAGGGACTGGTCGGACGGACTGGTCACGTCGTCCGGCAGCGTCGTCGTGAAGGCCGGGTACTGCGGGACGCCCTCGATGGTGTCGTCCCACCAGTCGGGCTCGAATTCGTCGCGTAGCATGTCGAGGCCCTCCGCTTCCCCCTCCTGCGAGACGGTCTCCGCCAGCGGGTAGGGCTTGTCGACGTCCATCGATTCCCACTCGTCGGGCGTGGGCGCCTGCGTCCCCCAGTTCGGCCGGAAGTCGTGTCCACCGTCCCGCGGATCGAGCTCCGAGGTCCAGATGATGGGCGTTCCCGGGTGGTCGCCGCCCCAGTAGGGCCACGGCAGCGACCAGTAGTCGCCGTCGACGGGGGTGCCCGGCGCGTCCGCACGCAGCGTGTCGGTGTCGAACAGGTAGTCGTACTCGACGTGTTGCTGGAGCTTCTCGGGAGGCTGTTGGTAGCCGATGGACCGGGTCCCCAGGTTGATCTCGCGGACGACGTCCTCGTGGGTCGACCGGCCGTTGTAGATCTCGTCGCCGGAGCCCCAATCGAAGTGCTCGCCGAAGCCGAGTTCGTGCGCCAGCTCCATGAAGATCTGGAGGTCGGGCTTGGAGTTGTGCGCCGGCGGCGAGACGCGCTCGGACCACTGGACCGAGCGGTTCGTGTTCGTCAGGGTGCGGACGTGCTCGTACTGGCTGGAGGCCGGCAGCAGGAGGACGTTGTCCTCCTTCGGAAGCGTGCCGGCGACCGAGGGGAAGACGTCGACGACCACCAGGAGGTCGAGCGCCTCCATCGCCTTCCGCTGTTTGTCCATCTCGGAGATCGAGTTCGCCGAGTGGCCCCAGTAGAACGCCATCTTCACCGGATCCGGCTGATAGAGGTCCGACTCGTTGAGTCGGTCTTCCTGGTCGAGCGCAGCCTCGTACCACCGAGCGACGGTCAGCCCCTCGTGGAACATCATGTTGCCATCGGTGTCGGGCCAGCTCGTGTCGCGGTCCGGGTCCGGCGGATCGCCGTTGACCTTCTCGAAGGTCTCGTCGTCCATCGTGACGAAGTAGTCGTCGTGGAGCTCCTGTGCGGAGATGCTGCCCGAGGTCCACGGGCTCTGTGACCAGACGTTGGTCCAGTGGTCCCACGACCCCGCCCCGCCGACGCCGTAGTAGCCGGGCAGAATGGACGATTCGACGCCGAGGTCGGTCGCCCCCTGGACGTTGGCGTGGCCGCGCATGACCTGGAGCCCACCGCCGGAGCGGGCCGCCGATCCCGTCGCCAGCGACGCCAGTGCGTACGAGCGGATGTTCTGAGTCCCGTTGTTGTGCTGGGTACCGCCCATCGCCCACTCGATTTGGATGTTCGGCTTGTTCTCGATGATGAGGTCGCCGATCTCCTGGAGGCTCTCCTCGCTGATCCAGCTGATGTCGGCGGCAGTCTCGAGGTCGTACTCGTCGAGCTCGGCCTCGACATCGGGCCAGCCTATCGTTCGCTCGTCGAGCATCGTCTCGTCGAGTTCGTCCTGGTCGCGGACGTACTTGATGAGACCCATCATGATAGCCACGTCCGTCCCGGGACGCATCCGGTAGAAGTGGTCCGCGTGAGCCGAGGTCTTCGTGTATCGGGGGTCGATGGAGACGATGGTGCCGCCGCGCTTTTGGCCCTCCAAGATATGCTGCATCACGACTGGGTGGGCCTCCGCGGGGTTCTGCCCGATGATGATGAGCAGATCGAAGTTCCGGTAGTCGTTGATCGTGTTGGTCATCGCCCCGTATCCCCAGGTGTTCGCGAGGCCGGTGACCGTCGTCGAGTGGCAGATGCGCGCCTGGTGATCGATGTTGTTGGTCCCGAGGAACGCGGAGAACTTCCGGGAGGCGTAGGCGGACTCGTTGGAGTGGTGAGCCGAGCCCAGAAGCATCACGCTCTCGGGGCTGTATCGCTCGACGACGTCGTCATAAGTGTCGCTTATCTGCTGGTAGGCCTCGTCCCACGAGATCTTCCGCCACTCGCCGTTCTCCTTCCGCATCGGGTGTTTGAGTCGGCGTTCGGAGTGTTCGGTCTCGAGAATGCCAGCCCCTTTCGAACACAGCGATCCGTTGTTCAGCGGGTTCTCGTGCCACGGCTCTTGGCCGACGAACGCGTTCCCGTCCTTGACCGCCTTGAACCCGCATCCGATCGAGCAGTAATTGCAGATTACCTTGGCCGTCTCCGCGTCGTCGCCGACGCCGTCCGGTTCATCCTCTTGGCCGACGACCTGCCCAGTCACGCCGCCACCGAAGGCCACCGCGCCCGCCAGCGCGGAGGCCTTCATGAACGAACGCCTGTCGAGGTCAAGTGTTACGGGCTCACTCATACGTAGCGTCCTGGTGTTCCCCCCTCACGTACGGCGCGTCCACAGATACCATACGACAATCGGATCCTCATGAAAATAAAAGAAACTTCCGGGTGAAACGGGAGAATAATGCCGCTACTAACGCGACAGTAAGTATGTCGCAAATTAATATATCAATGACATATGTTCGCGCATAAATTCTGCGGTCGATCCCCCGTCTCGCGGTCCTCACGTCGAGCAGACGCCCCCATGTCTCCGGTCCCGCAACAAGTTCTTTATCACTTCGCCCGTTAGCCGGACGCGATGAACACGGGGACCTTCGTCTGCTCCTGTGCGGATACCTGTGATATCGACCTCGAGGACGCTCGCGAGGGCGTCACCGACGTCGACGTTGCGGCGAGTTCTCGGCTGCTCTGCGGCGAGGGCCGTGACGCCATGGAGGCGGTCATCGACGAGCACGATCTCGACCAGCTCGTCGTCACCTGTCCCGACTCCGGCGTTCAGGCTGACCTCCGAGAGATGGCGACCGACCACGGCCTTCACCCCGACGCCGTGGAGTTCGTCGACCAGCGCGAAGGCGCCGGCTGGGTCCACGACGAGTCGGCGGCGACCGACAAGACCGCTCGCCTGCTCAACGCCGCCTACGCCGGCCTCGAGTACGAGTCGGTGACCCGGACGCACACCCGCGAGGCCGGCGACAGCGTCGCCGTCGTGGGCGACTCAGAGACCGCCGTTGCGCTCTCCGACGGCGCCGACGTGACGCTCATCGCCGACGGCGCGGAGCTGGCCGGTGCCGCCGACCTCGATGAGGTGGCCGTCGAACGCGGCCGCGTGGCCGACGTCTCCGGCCGGTTCGGCGAGTTCACGCTGACGCTCGACGCTCGCGTCACCGAGGACTGCATCGCCTGTATGGAGTGCGTTCGGCGGGGTCCTGACGGCATGGTGACGAGCAAGCCGGTCGACATCGACCCCGAGGCCCCCGACGGCGAGTGGGCCGACTGCTGTCCCGTCGACGCCATCGAGATGGACGGAACCACCCGTGAACTCGAGTTCGATCAGGTCGTCTACCCCGGTGCCGACGCCGACACCCGCGGCGGTCGCATCGGCTTCTACACCCACGTCGACGCCGCGACCGTCGCCGCGGTCGACTCCATGCTCGGCGGCTACGAAGGCCCCGATCACCTCGATCTGGAGATGGACGTCTGCGCGTCCGGCGAGTCCGGTCAGCAGGGCTGTACCGCCTGCGTCGACGCCTGTCCCCACGGCGCCGTCGAACGGCCCCGCGTCGACGACGTCGAGTTCCTCAAGGAGGCCTGTCGGAACTGCGGCGCCTGTACGAGTTCCTGTCCGACCGGCGCCGTCACCCTCCGGAAGCCGTCGAACGAGCGTATCGCCCGGCAGGTCGAGAGCCTGCTTCGGCCGACGACCGACGATTCGGGCGGCTGGCTCTTCGACCGCGGATCTGACGGCATCGCCACGCCCGTGCTCGCGTTCGTCTGCTCGGAGCGGGCCGCCGAGGCCATCGCCGAGTACGGCCGGCGCTCGCAGATCGGCGCCGACATCGAGTACCCGCCCATTCTTCCCGTCCGGGTCGAGTGCACCGACACCGTCGGCGAGGCCCACGTCGCCCACGCGCTGGCGGCCGGCGCCGACGGCGTCGCCATCGTCGGGTGTGGCGATTCGTGTCTCCACTCCGGACCGGACCCGAAGGCCGAACTGGTCGAGCGCCTCAACCGCGCCACGACAGACCTCGGCCTCGGCAAACGCGTCGCGTTCTTCGCTCCGGACCTCGCCGACCACGAGGCCTTCGTCGAAGCCGTCGACGCGTTCATCGAGGGGCTGGACGAGACGCCGGTTCCGGCCGGCGAACACGAGGCGTCTGGTCGTCTAGCCGCGAGTTCTGGAGGCGCTTCGACCGGTGCCGCATTGACTGACGGCGGAACCATGACGCAGCCGAGCGGGGGCCAGCAGTCCAGCCCCGACTTCAACAGCCACGACTGGACGCTCGAAAGCGTCCGCGCCATCCTCGAGCACGTCGAGCCAGAACGGGACGTGATTCGCGGGCTCAAGGACTTCGCGAACGTCGAGGTTTCGGACGCCTGCACGCTGACGCCGACGTGTTCGAACCTCTGTCCGACCGACGCGCTCCGCCGAGAGGGCCCCGAACTCCAGTTCAGCCACGAGAAGTGCGTCAACTGCGGGACCTGCGAGGAGGGCTGTATGGAGAACGCCATCGAACTCGAGGCGGGCCTGCACCTGTCTTCTCTGCCCGAGAACAACGACGGCGAGGCGTGGCGGACGGCCTTCGAAGGCGAGATGCGCGAGTGCGCCAACTGCGGCAAGCCCTTTACCAGCGAGGGCACCGCCAGCAAGATTCAGGAGGAGGTCGGCGGCCTCGTCGCCGACCTCACTCCGGGCGACGAGAACGTCTTCGACTACTGTTCTGACTGCCGGGTCATGCTCCTGCACAAGAGCGGCGAAATGGAGGGCGACTGATGAGTCTCGACCAGGAGGCGCTCTACGAGACGCGCCTCGAACTGGCGGGTTTCCTCGTGGACGCCTTCGCGGATTACCCGCCCGAGAAGCTCCTCGATCGCCTGCTTGACGGGGCGGTCACGCTCCCCGAGGCGGGCGTCTCCGAGGAACTGGACGCCGGCTTCGAGAAGCTGCGGGCGTTCGCCGCGGAGAACGAGGGCCGAGACGTCGCCGCGGTCCGAGACGATCTCGAGCGCGAGTACACCCGCCTCTTCGTCGGCCCGCGACCCCCCGTCCTCCCCCACGAGACCTACTACCGAGACGACACCGACTTCCGCGGGAAGGGCCTGGCCGAAGTCGAGGCCAGCTACTCGGCGGCCGGGTGGTCGCCGCCGGAGGAGTACCCCGAGGAAGCCGACCACGCCGCCGTCGAACTCGCCTTCCTCCGGCACCTGATCCAGCGGCAACGGCGGGGCGCCGAGGAGGCCTTCGGCTTCCAGCGGGTCCTCCACGAAACGCACCTCTCCGAGTGGGTCGACGACTGCGTCCGCGACGTCTTAGCGAACACGGACGAACCGTTCTACGAGGCGGCGGCGCACCTCCTGTCGGGCTACGTCGCCTTCGAAGGAGAGATCGCCGGTCAGATGAGCTGACTATTCGTCGTCGGCTTCGTCCGTGAGCCCCAGGTCCATCTCTTCGGGGTCCTTCTGGCCGTCGTTGATCTCGTGTGGCGCAGTGTGCGTCCACGTCTCGTGTTCGTTACACTGCTGGCACCCCGTGTCCGGACGCCACTTGCTGTCCTTGTGCATACACCGGCGATCCGTGGGACCGGACAAATAGTTTCCCCTCACTCGGGGACCACGCTGTCTTCCGAGAGGAAGGCCCCGGCGAAGAGGTCGACGTAGAGGAGCAACACGGTCTCGCGGTCGACGCCGGTCTCGTCGGCTTGGGCGTCCAAAAACGCCGACAGCTCCGGGCTGGGTTCGTAGCGAATCGCCCCCTCGTCGACGTCGAACTCGACCGTCTCGGCGCCCGTCGCGAGGTGCTCGATCTCGAGTAAGGCCTGCTCGGCCTTCGCTTCGAGCGCGGCGTCCTCGGCCATGACGCGCTCTTCGGCCCATCTGTCTGCGCCCCGACGGAAGCGCTCCGAGAGCGGGATCTCGACGGGGCCGCTCACGGTCTCGTCACCCCGTCGAAACCCGACGTCCGTCCGGTCGATGCCTCGCGCACCGAGCGGTCGCGCCCGCGGCGGGAACACTCGTCGTCCATCTACTGCGGGGGCCACTCGTCGGGGGTCGGGTCGGCCTCGCCCAGCTCGCCGAACACGCCGACGGTGAACGCCAGGATGAACAACAGCGCTATAGCGCCGACGAGACCACCGATGCCGTGCTGACCGACCCAGTTTCCGAGCGTCAGCGGGCCGGCACTGGTGACGACGTCGAGAAGCGTGAGCGCGGTCCAGCCACCGAACAGCAGTAGCGCCGCGAGAAGCAGCGTGTTCTGCTGGGCTCCAGTTCGAATCCCCATGGCCGTGTCATTCTGCGGCACGGACTAAAAACTTCCCCGAGCGTCGACCGACGTCGATCCCCCGGCCGACGTGGGACCGCGCGGTTACTCGAGGTCCCAGCCCGCCTTCTCCGCGGCCGTCTCCAGCGGAACGAACTCCCAGCCGGCCTCCTCGGCGATCCACTCGTCTTCCGCGATGCCGACGACGACCAGCCGCTCGGCGTAGAACATCGACGTCTCGCCGATGTCGGTCAGCCGCTCGGCGGGGCCGGTCCCGGTGCCGTTGAAGAAGTCCGCGTCGATGCCGTTTTCGCGCTGGAGCTTCGTGATGGCCGGCGCGCTGACGTCGCCGACGACGCCGACCCAGTCCACCCACTCGCGGGCCGAGACGACGACGAGCTGCGGGTCGGCCAACGCCGAAACCGCGCCGTACGTCAGCGCCATGGTCATGTCGTCGATACCCCCGCCGTGCGGACCGGAGGCCATCGGCCTCGCGTCGTCGGGCGCGTCGCCGACCGTCGCACCCGCGCCGGAGCCGCCGCGGTCGACGGGCACGCCGGCCGGCTTGTCCTCGTCTTCCCGCGGCACCCGCGGGACGGGACCGTCCGCGTCGGCTTCGGCCGTCGCCCAAGTCGGCGGATCCGGCTCCTCGTCGGGACTGCCCTCACCGCGCCACAGCCAGTCGCCGTAGTTGGCCTCCGATCCCTCGTCATCGTCGGTGTCGATGTCGTCGAGGTCGATTCTGTCAGTCATTGTCGTCTGGGTTGGGTTTCGGGGTGCGGTCGGGCGCCTCGCCCACGGGAGTCTCGGCGTCCGCGGCGAGGTCGAGGCGGGCCAGCGTCTCGCGGGTCGGGAGCCCCTCGCGGCTCCAGCCGCGGGCGTCGTAGTAGGCGTCCAGCAGGGCGTCGAACTGCGCGGGGTCGATTCGGCCGCCCGCGGCGGGGCCGTCCGAAATCGGCTCGGTGAACGCCTCGGGGAGTTCGTCGGCGTCCCGGTCGAAGCCCTCGCGGGCGTTGAACAGGCGCACGAGGTTCCAGACCCGCTCTCCGACCAGGCGGAGGTCGGCGGTCTCGTAGCCGTAGCCGAGGGCGTCGAACCACTCGGCGCCGAAGTCCCCCCACAGGGGCTCGCCCGCGAAGTCGTCGGCGACGAAGCTCCACAGCGCCGAGCGGGTGTTCTGCGCGGTGACCACGGCCGCGATCCGCGCGCTCTCGCCGGCGTCCTCGGCGAAGACCTCCCACTCGATCGGGCGCGCCCGCCGGTGGCAGCCCCCTCGGTCGCTCGTCGCGTACGCCAGCGCCATCCCGACCGCCGCCCGCGGGTCGTACGCCGGCAGCTCCATGGACTTGACCGTCGGGATGACGTCGTCGGTGTCGTACGCCTCCGTCGCCGCGACGACGCCGTCGGCCAGCGTCTCGGCGACGCCGGACTCACAGGGCCCCGAAGCGCCGGTCGCGATCGCCTCGATGAGCCGTCGGGCGCCGTCGGCGTCGCCGAACGAGAGGTCGCAGTCGATCCGGCCGGCCTCGGCGGCCCGGATCGCCCACGCGACGGCGTTTCCCGCCGATATCACGTCGATTCCGAGGCGGTCGCACAGGCCGCCCAACTCCGCGACGGCGTCGAACTCCCCGACGCCGAGGCCGGCGCCGAGGGTCATCGGCGTCGCGCCGCGGGGGACCGACCGCCCCTCGGCGGTCTCGACCTCGAAACCGCCGGGCACCGCCCTGTCGGGGTGTTCCCGGCCGTCGGCGGCCTCGGCGGCGGCCTCGACGCCGATGTCCTCGGCGGCCTCGAACTGGTCGCGTTGCCAGCCCTCGGTGGCGAGAGCGCCCACCTCGTTGGCGAAGTCGACGCTTTCGAGCGTCTCGCCGGCGGCCTGCCACCGACCCGTCTCGCCCTCGGCGTACTCGCGCTCGTCGCGCTCCCGGAGGGCGGCGAGTTCCGGAGGCGTCTCGGGGGCGTCGTTCCGGGCGACGACGGCCTTGAGCCGCTTGGCGCCCATGACCGCGCCCGCGCCGCCGCGGCCGGCGTGGTGGTCGCCGGCGTCGGAGGCGACGGTCGCGTAGGCGACACCGCGCTCGCCGGCGGGACCGATGCAGGCGACACCCGAGTCGGGGTGGGCCTCGGCGGTCGCCACGGTGTCCTCGCCCCACGAGTATGCGCGTTCGACGCGGCCCTCCCCGTTCTCGACGACGACGCGAACCGGCTCGTCGGCCTCGCCCGTCACGAGCAGGGCGAGACAGTCGTCGAGCGAGCCGACGAGGCGATCGGCGAAGGAACCGCCGGCGTACGAGTCCAGAAACCCGCCCGTCAGGGGCGATTTCGTCACTGCGGCGTAGCGAGTCTCGCCGGGAAGGTACCCGGAGAGGGGACCGATACAGAGGGCGAGCAGGTTGTCGGGGCCGAGCGGATCGGTGTCCGCGTCGAGCTCCTCGTAGAGGTAGCGCGCGCCGAGGCCCTTCCCGCCGAGAAACCGGCGTCGCCACGGCCCGGGGACGCGCTCGCGGCCGACGGTTTCCGACGAGAGATCGGCCCGGAGAACGTACTCGCGTTCGGCCATTCCAGAGAGCCTTCGGGGTTCGTAGTCAAAACCATTGGGGGTCGACGGGCTACCGTTTACCCGCTCTCGCCGAGTTCGAACCTCTCCCCCTCTTCGGTGGTGACGACGACGTTGTCGGGAGCGTCGCCGGGAAGGCGAACCAGCACGGTTTCGACGGTGACGTCGTCGGTCCCACCGTCGCTGGAGTCGTCGATCGAGAGGTGCAGCGTCGGACCGTCGCGGGCGATCGACTCGACGCGGTAGTCCGGCACCGAGGACGCCGGGAACGCCTGGATCACGACCAGCAGTTCGCGCTCGAACGAGACGGCGTCGACGAACTCGGCGGCGTCGGCCGGGAGCAGCGAGGCGTCAAACCGGTCCGTCTCGGTCCCGTCCGTGAGCACCGTGACGTAGTGCTGCTCGCCCGACTCGTCGTCGGTCGCGATCCCCCCCTCGATCACGGGGTCAGCGGACGGCGCGAGATCGAAGACGAACGTCTCGTAGTCGGTCACGGGCGTCCCGGTCGTCGGGCCGTCGGACGGATCGGCGGGCTCCGAGGGACCGACGCAACCGGCGAGGAGCGCGAGACACGCGAGGGCCGCGACACCGACGCGGAGCGCGCGAGCGGTCGGTACGTGCGTGTCCATACCCGTCGGTGACGATCTGCGGGAACATACGTCTATGGTGGGTCGGGCTCTGTCGTGGTATCGGTTCTCTCAGAAGACACTTACCCGCCACGGTACTGTGTAGACACACGAGTATCCGGAGCAGTGCCGCGTTCGATCGTCTCGCCCCTCTCGCACCCGGAGGAGTGGAGATCAGACCCGTCGGACGACGCCTGTTCTCCGATCACCGATCACCATGGCAGACACACATTCCAGCCGCATATTCCGTAGCGGAGACGCGACCACGCTGTACGTCACGATTCCCGCCGACGTCGTGTCCGATTCGCAGTTCCCCTTCGACGCCGACCAGCCGGTCACCGTCACGATCGATGGCGACCACCTCCTCGTCTCGAAGAGCGACGAGGGGGGTGACGAGGCGACTCGCGAGTGATCCGATCGCGAGCGGACGGGGAAGACGAGACGATCCGCGTGCTCCACGTCGAGGACGACTCCGACCTCGCGGAGTTGACCGCGACGTTCCTTCGGCGGGAGGACGACCGGTTCAGCGTCGTCACGTCGACGAACGCCAGCGACGGGCTCGCCCGGCTCGCTGACGGGTCGTTCGACTGTGTCATCTCCGATTACGACATGTCCGGCCGAAACGGCGTCGAGTTTCTCGAGACCGTACGCGACGCCGACCCGGACCTCCCGTTCATCCTGTTCACCGGCAAGGGCTCGGAGGAGGTGGCCAGCGAGGCGATATCCGCGGGCGTGACCGACTACCTTCAGAAGGAGGCCGGCGTCGACCAGTACGCGGTGCTGGCCAACCGGGTCACCAACGCCGTCGAGCACTATCAGTCGCGTCGGATGGTCGAACGGAGCGAAGCCCACCTCCGAGAGATCGTCGATTCGCTTCCTCACCCCCTGTACGTCGTCGACGAGACGGGGACGCTTCTGCTCGCCAACGAGACGCAGGCGGCGTTCCACGACCGGTCCGTCGACGCGCTCGAAGGCACGCACGTCACCGACGTGCTCGACGAGCTGTCGGCCGAGCGGCTTCGAGAGGCCATCGCGGCCGTGGTGGAAACCGGCACGGCGAAACGCATCTCCGCGCTCGAAATCCGCGACGCCGACGGCGAGCGACACGTGTTCGAGGCGCGGTTGCTCCCGTACGACCTCGAGAACGTCGATACGCGGTCCGTCCTCGGGGTCGCCGTCGACGTCACCGACCGCAGGCGGCGCGAGTGCGAGCTCGAACGGACGCGCGAACGCATGCAGCTCGCGCTCGAACAGACCGATTCGGTCATCTTCGAGATCGACTGTTCCACCGACGAGGTCGTTCGGTACGGCGCGTACCGCGATTTCTTCGATCTCGAACCGAACGACACACCGACGTGGACGGAGCACCTCGCGAAAGCCGTCCACCCGGACGACCGCGACGAGTTCACCCGCTTCTATCGGCGCCTCACGAGCGGCGAGCGCGACCGCGGCGAACTCGAATACCGAACGGATCCCGAGATGGGAGCCGTCAGCTGGATCCGAGACACGGCCTTCATCGAGAGCGGGAGCGAGAGCGGCGATCGACAGGTCCTCGGCATCGCTCGCGACGTCACCGAACGCAAGGAACGCGAGCTGGATCTGCAGCGCAAAGAGCGACAGTACCAGGCGATCTTCGACGACCCGAACATCCTCGTGGGCCTGATCGACACGGACGGTACCGTTCTCGACATCAACGAGACAGCGATAGACTACGTCGACATCACGCGTGAGGAGGTGGTGGGAGAGCCGTTCTGGGCGACGGCGTGGTTCGACCACTCCGACGCCCTCCAAGAGGAGGTCAAGACGTGGGTCGATCGAGCCGCGGACGGCGAGTACGTCGAGTTCGACGCGGACCTCGTTCGTCCGTCGGGTGAGCCGTACTCGATCCAGGGCGTGATCCGGCCGGTGACCGACGACGAGGGGGAGGTCGTCTCGCTCATCATCTCCGACCGCGAGGTGACCGAACAGCAGGCGTACGAGCGGGAGCTCGAGCGGACGAACGCGCTCTTGTCCACGCTGTTCGAGGCGCTTCCGGTCGGCGTCCTCGCCGAAGACGAAGCGCGGAGCGTCGTGGCGGTCAACGACCAGCTGATCGAACTGTTCGATCTCCCGGACGCGCCGGCGGACGTTCGCGGCACCGACTGTGTCCGGCTGGCGCAAGGCGTCAGCGACCTGTTCACCGACCCGGACGAGTTCGTCGAGCGGACGAACCGACTGGTGGCCGAGGGGGATCCGGTCCGGAACGACGAGTTTGCGCTGCGTGACGGTCGAACGTTCTCCCGGAGTTACCATCCGATCGAGCTCCCCGCCGCGGACGGACACCTGTGGGTGTACCGCGACGTCACCGGCCAGAAGACGCGCGAAGACCGCCTCGAGGCGCTCAACGAGACGACGCGGGAGCTGATGACCGCCGAGACGCGCGACGAGGTTGCCGATATCGGTGTCGAAGCCGCCCGAGACATCCTGGGGCTGGACGCGAACGCGATCCACCTCTACGACGACGAGCGGTCGGCACTCGTGCCGGTAGCGGTGACCGCGACCGGCCGTGACCTCGTCGGCGACCCGCCGGCGTTCGCGCGCGGAGACGGCATCGCGTGGCGCGTCTACGAGAGCGGCGAGACGCTCGCCCTCGACGACGTCCACGAGGACCCGGACATCTACAATCCTGACTCGACGGTTCAAAGCGAGTTCCACCTCCCGCTCGGGGAGTACGGCGTCCTGATCGCCTGTTCGGACGAGTCCGAGGCGTTCGACCAACACGACGTCGTGCTCGGTGAGATCCTGGCGAGCAACGTCGCCGCAGCACTCGAGCAGGTCGACCAGCGGGAGCGACTGCGGGAACGCGAGGGAGAACTGACCCGCCAGAACGACCGCTTGGAGGAGTTCGCGAGCGTCGTCTCACACGACCTGCGGAACCCGCTACAGGTGGCGGGAGGGCGGCTCGAACTCGCGCGAGATGAGTGCGAGAGCGAGCAGCTGGACGCGGTCGAGCGGGCGCTCAACCGGATGGACACCCTGATCGAGGACCTCCTGGCGCTCGCCCGCGAGGGCGACCGCGTCCGGGAGCTGGAACCGATCGAGCTCTCGACGCTCCTCGCGAACTGCTGGGAGAACGTCGAAACCGCCGAGGCGACGCTCGAGACGAACACCCAGCGGACCGTCCGGGCCGACAGGGGCCAGCTCAAACAGCTGCTGGAGAACCTCATCCGGAACGCGGTCGAACACGGCGGCGACGGGGTCACGGTGACCGTCGGCGACGTCGAGGACGGATTCTACGTGGCGGACGACGGACCGGGCATCCCGCCGGACGAACGGGACGCGGTGTTCGACGTCGGATATTCGACGTCGGAATCCGGGACCGGCTTCGGACTGGGCATCGTCACGCAGGTCGTCGACGCGCACGACTGGGGGATCCGCGTCACGGAGGGGGCCGACGGCGCGCGCTTCGAGGTCACCGGCGTCGAGCTGGTCGCCGCATAGCCGCTCCGCGTTCACGGCACCGCCTCAGCACGCTTCGAGGTCGCCGCTGGGCTCCCCCGAGAGCGTTCAGCCGAACCCGTCGGACCGTGACGCGATAGGAACGGCTCCGACGGTCGGCCGGAACCTGGTGGAGCTTTACCGCTTGGGATACTGTCACACGGTATGAGAACAGTCGCGGGCCGAGGACGACTCCTCGTCGTCGTGGCGGTGGTGGTGCTCGCCGGCTGCGTCGGGGCGATTCCCGGCGACCCCACGTCGGGAGCCTCCGACGCGGCGAACGACTCGGACGCGTCCGAACTCGGCACCGTCGAAGTCCACTACATCAACGTGGGGCAGTCGGTGAGCACGCTCGTCGTCAGTCCGGCCGGGGAGACGATGCTCGTCGACACCGGTCACTACGACGACGACGGCGAGCACGTCCTGTCGTACCTCCGCCGCCACGACGTCAGCCGGATCGATCACCTGGTGACCTCGCACAACGACGCCGACCACATCGGGGGACACGCCGCGGTCATCGAGTACTACGAGACCGAAGCCGACGGAATCGGCGCCGTGTACGACCCGGGGATCGCGGCGAGCACGCAGACGTACGGCGAGTATCTGGACGCCGTCGAGGCCCACGACGTGTCGCTGTACGAAACCCGCGAGGGGGACGCATTGCGGTTCGGCGACGTCGACGTCGACGTGCTCGGACCGCCCGAGCCGTACCTCGAAAGCGAGGACCGCAACGAGAACAGCATCGTGCTGAAGCTCACCCACGGCGAGACGCAGTTCCTCCTGTCCGGAGACGCCGAAGACGACCAGGAGGCGTACCTCGTCGAGACGTACGGGAGCGAGCTGCGGTCGACGGTCCTCCAGGCCGGGCACCACGGGTCGGCGAGCTCCTCCGGCGAGCGGTTCCTCGATACGGTCCGGCCGCGGGCCGTCGTCGTCTCGAGCGCGTACGACTCCCAGTACGGTCACCCGCATACGGAGACGCTCCAGCGGCTCGCAGACCGATCTGTCCCGACGTATTGGACCGGCACGCACGGGAACGTGGTGCTGGCGAGCGACGGGAAAGCCGTGTCCGTCCAGACGCAACGGGAGGCGCCGACGGATCCGCTCAGTCTCCGCGACGGCGACGCCGTCGAGCCGGGAACCGGCGGAGAGGTGACCGAGCGCGACCGGTTGGACGGGAACGGGACGGGGGCGATCGACGACGGCGACGACGCGGACGAGACGCCCGCGGACGGCGACTCCGACGGCACGATCTCGCTCGCAGAGGTCCACGAGGACGCCGCGGGCGACGACCGCGAGAACCTCACCGACGAGTACGTCGTCTTCGAGAACACCGGCGACGAGACGCTCGACCTGTCGGGGTGGACCGTCGAAGACGAGGCGAGTCACCGGTACACGTTCCCCGACGGCGTCGCGCTCGCGCCGGACGCGACGGTGACGCTGTACACCGGGAGCGGGACCGACACCGACGCCGAACTGTACTGGGGGTCGGAAGCGCCGATCTGGAACAACGACGGCGATACGGTGATCGTAACTACCAGCGACGGCGAGCGAGTCTTGGAGGAGTCCTACCGATGACCGACATCGACCTCGAAGACGGCGAGTACACCGCGGTCGTTGACGCGATCGAAGACGGGCTGGCGAGGGTGTTCTTCGAACGCGACGGCGAGGAGGTGGGAGACGCCCTCCTCGATCCGGCGCGGCTGCCCGCGGACGCCCGCCACGCCGACGCGGTTCTCGCGGTGGTGCTCCGCGACGGCGCCGTCGACTCGGCCGCCTACGACCCCGAACGGACGACGGCGCGTGCGGAGAAGGCCCAAGACCGGTTCGATCGGTTGTCGAACCGTCTCCCGTCCGACGAGGACTCCTGAGGGGCGACGCCGAGACGGCTCACCGGTCGTCCGCCTTCCCGTCGCGTCGGTCGCGCTCTCTGGCCGCGGCGTCGCGCGCTCCGGGGTCGCCGTGTCCGCCGCCGCCGGGCGTGCGGATCGAGACGGTCGTCCCGGACTCCACGTCGACGGAGACCTTCGCGGGGACGTCTTCGCCGTCGACGAGGTTCCGTCCGGTCGCGCCGTCCTCGCCGCCGTCGATTCCGGCGGGAGCCGTCCGGCGGCGCTCCGTGAGCAGCGACACGGTGGCGTCGGTCTCGACGGTGACCGTTCGTTCGAGACCCAGTCCCCCGCGGTACCGACCGTCACCACCGCTCGACGGGCGCAACGCGTACCGGTCGACCCTGAGGGGGTACTCGGTCTCCATCGCTTCGACGGGCGTGTTGAGGGTGTTGGTCATTCCGACCTGTACGCCGTCCATCCCGTCTTTTCCGGGGCGGGCCCCGAACCCGCCGCCGATGGTCTCGTAGTAGGCGAACGCCCCCGTTCGGTCGCCGATGATCAGGTTATTCATCGTCCCCTGCCCACCGGCGGGGACCACGTCCGGGACCGCCTCGGCGAGTGCAGCCAGCGTGACGTCCGTGACGCGCTGGCTCGTCTCGACGTTGCCGCCGACGACAGCGGCCGGAGGGCGCGGATTGAGCAGCGATCCCTCGGGGGCGGACACGGACACCGGCTCGTAACAGCCGTGGTTCGGCGGGATCTCCGGGTCGGTGACCGCGCGGACGACGAAGTAGACCGCGCTCTTCGCGACCGAGAGCGGCGCGTTCAGGTTGCCCTCGACCTGGTCCGCGGTCCCGGCGAAGTCGACGTCGACCGTCGCGCCGTCGAGGGTGACGGCCACCTCGACCGGAATGTCGTCGTCGGTCACCCCGTCGCCTTCGAGCACGTCCCCCGCCCGATACGTGCCGTCGGGAAGGGCCGTGAGCTCGGCCTCGACGCGCTCCCGGGAGTACTCGACGACGGCGTCGAACGCGTCGAGCAGCGTCGACCCGTGTTCCGCGAGCAGCTCGCCGACCCGCTCCTCGGCGCGCGCGTTCGCGGCGCGCTGCGCCCGGAGGTCCGCCTCCCGCTCGTCCGGCGTCCGGACGTTGGCTCGGATCAGCTCGTGGACCGCGTCGTTCGGATCGCCGCCGTCGACGAGTCGGACCGCCGGCAGTCGGAGGCCCTCCTCGTAGATCTCCCGCGCTCCCGGCGGCATGCTCCCCGGCGCACTGCCGCCGACGTCGGCGTGGTGAGCCCGCGACACCGCGTACCCGATGACCTCGTCGTCGGGGGCGATCGTCGAGACCAGCGTGATGTCCGGCAGGTGGGTTCCGCCCGCGAACGGGTCGTTGACGACGAACACGTCCCCCGGTCGCGGGTCCTTTCGAAGGACGGTGTCGACCGCGTCGGGCATCGCGCCGAGGTGGACCGGGATGTGTTCGGCCTGTGCGATCATGCGGCCCGACGCGTCGAAGATCGCCGTCGAACAGTCGCGTCGCTCCTTGATGTTCGGGGAGTACGCCCCCCGGATGAGCACGTGTCCCATCTCGGCGGCGACGCTCTCCAGTTGGTTCCGGAGGACCTCCAGGGTCACCGGATCGAGCTCCGAGCCGCTGCCGTTCGTCGGATCGCGTTCGCCACTCACGCGTCGCTCACCTCGGCGAGTAGCGCGCCGTCGTCGCGCACCCGCACGGCCCACGCCGGCGGGACGACGATCGTGCTCTCGTCGCCCTCGACGATCGCGGGTCCCGAAATCGAGCCGCCCGCCGGCAACCGCCGGCGCTCGTAGACGGGCGTCTCGCGAACGCCGTGCACGAACGCCGCCTCGCGGGACCCTTTCCGTGAGCCGTCGCCGCCATCGTACTCGATCGACGGCGCGCTCCGGGGAACGGTCGTCGTCACGCGGCAGTTCACCAGCTCGACCGGCTCGTCCGCCCGGTACCCGTACGCCGACTCGTGTGCCGCCGCGAACCGCTCACCGGCCTCGTCGGCGTCGAAGGGTCGATCGAGGTTCACGGTGAGCTCGAAGCTCTGGCCGGCGTACCTGAGGTCCGCGGACGGTCGCACGGTCGCCGCGTTGCGGTCGCTGACCGCTGCCAACAGCTCCTCGGACAGTTCCTCGTACACGGCGTCGACGTCGCCTGGGTCGACCTCGCCGAGCGAGCGCCGGTACGTCCGGACCGCGTCGCGCTTCTCGTCGGCCGCGAGCAGGCCGTACGCCGACAGGACGCCGGAGGCGCGCGGGATCACCACGCGATCGATGTCGAGGCCGTCAGCGATCGAAACCGCGTGCATCGGTCCCGCGCCGCCGAACGCGACGAGACCGAACTTCCGCGGGTCGTGTCCCCGCTCGACGGTCACGGACCGAATTGCGCGGGTCATGTTCGCGTTCGCGACGCGGTAGACGCCGCGGGCGGCCGCCCGTGCGCCGGCCATCCCCGCCTCGTCGGCGAGGTCCGCGAGGGCGTCGCGGGCGGCGCCCTCGTCGAGCGACAGTTCGCCGCCGAGGCTGGTGCTCGCGCCGATGTACCCCAAGACGAGGCTCGCGTCCGTGACCGTGGGCTCCGTGCCGCCCGTCCCGTAGCATGCGGGGCCGGGATCGGCCCCCGCCGAGCGCGGCCCGACCCGAAGTGCCCCGCCGGCGTCGACCCACGCGATCGACCCGCCTCCCGCGCCGACGGTCTCGACGTCGACCATCGGCGTCTTGATCGGGCGGTCGTTGATCACGCCCTCCGTCGTCCGCGCTGCCTCACCGTCGCGGACGAGGCTCACGTCGCTGGAGGTCCCGCCCATGTCGAAGGTCACCAGCCCGTCTCGTTCATCGTCGGTGTCGTCGTCGCCGTTGGCCGCCATCGCACTCGCCCCGACGACGCCCGCGGCGGGTCCCGAGAGGACGGTCGTCACGGCGTTCCGTCTGACGGTGTCGGTGTCGGTGACGCCGCCGTTGGCCTGCATGATCTGCGGCTGTGGAATCCCGAGGTCGCGCGCGCGCTCGGTGAGGCGACCGACGTAGCGATCGATCGCCGGCCGCACGTACGCGTCGACGGCCGTCGTCGACGTCCGTTCGTACTCGCGGAACTCGGCGATGACCTCGTGTGAGGCCGACACCGGCACGTCGAGTTCCGCTCGCAGCACCTCCGCGACTCGGGTCTCGTTCTCGGGATGGGCGTAGGCGTGCAGGAGCGAGACCGCGACGGACTCGACGTCCGCATCGCGGATCCGCTCGGCGACCGCTCGCACCGCCTCTTCGTCGACGGGCCGCTCGATCCCGTCGGTCGTCGCCCGCTCGGAGAGTTCGAAGCGACGGCGTCGCGGGACCAGCGGCGTCGGCTTCTCGGCGTCGAGATCGTACAGCGAGGGCCGGTCCTGGCGGCCGATCTCCAGGACGTCTCGGAACCCCTCGGTCGTGACGAGCGCGGTCTTCGCGCCGTCCTCTTCGAGGAGCGCGTTGACCGAGACGGTCATCGCGTGCGCGAACTCGGTCACGCTCTCGGGACCGATCCCGGCCTCCTCGCAGGCACTCTCGATCCCGGCTATCACGCCCTCGCTCTGGTCGTCCGTGCTCGGGACCTTCGCGGTCACGAGCTCGCCGTCGAGCGATAGCGCCACGTCGGTGAACGTGCCGCCGACGTCGACACCGATTCTCCTCAGCTCCATGCGCGACACTCCGGACACATCGGGGATGATCCGGATGCCGAGCCACACGTGGATAATTGTCACGGTTGTGCCGAGCGCGTTCGCCACCGGTCCGCTCGCGCACGCACCGACGCGACGGTCCCGTAGCCCGCGGTGCCGAGACCGCTACTCCTCGGTCTCGTAGGGGTCGCCGACGACGGACGGGACCCGCGTCTTCCCCCACACCGTGAGCACCACGAGCACCGCGGCGTACGGGAGCAGGTTGATGAGCCGCGCCGGGACGTCGATGCCGACCGTCTGAAACTGGACGTTCAGCATGTCGAGTGCGCCGAAGAGGAGCGCCGCGGCCGCGGCTCCGACCGGATTGTAGTTGCCGAACAGGTAGGCGACGATGGCGATCCAGCCGCGGCCGTCGACCATCGTCGAACCGGTACCGACGAAGTTCCCGGCGTGAGCGAGCAGCACGGCGCCGGCGAACCCCGCCATCGCCCCGGAGAAGATCACCGTCGCGTATCGGACGCGATTGACGTTGACGCCGGCGGTGTCGAGCGCCTCCGGATTTTCGCCGGCGGCCTGCACCCAGTAGCCGTACCGGGTGCGGTAGAGGAACACCCAGGCGGCCCCGACGAACAGGACGGTGAAAAACAGCAACGGCGACTGACCGAACGCCAGCCGATCGATGCTGGCGAGCCCGGGACTCGACCGACTTCCCCAGAGCAGCGCAGCCGTGAACGGGGCGAAGCCGAGTCCGACGAACCAGACGGCCAGTCCGGCGACGATCTGATCGGCCTTGTATCGAATCAACAAGACGGCGAAGAGGGCGGTGAGAACCGTCGAGACGACGATCGAGACGAGGATGGCGGTCCAGACGTCCACCTGCGTCGGCGACGTTCCGCCGAGGACGAACATCGTTCCGGCCGTGGTGAACGCGCCGATGATCATGAACCCCTCGAGCCCGATGTTGAACACGCCGCTTTTCTCGGCGTACAGCCCGCCGATCGCCGCGAGCGCGATCGGGGTCGCCATCTCCAGCGACCGGGTCGCGAACCCGCGCGTGATGAGCCGGGAGAGGTCCACGTCGAACCCGGCCACGAGAACGGCTGCAAGCACCGCCACGACCCCGATCGAGATGCCGCCGATCCGGAACCGTCTCGAACCGAGGGGGTTGGTGGTCATTCGCCGTCACCTCCGAGTCCGGTCCGGTGAGCCACCATCCGGAACAGCTCCGGGACGGCGACGAAGAGGACGACGAGCCCCACGATCCCGTCGATCAGCTGGACGGGAATGTCGCTGTTTATCTGCACGTGCGACCCCGCGGACTCGAGCCCGCCGAACAGCAGTCCCGCCGGGACGACCCCGAGCGGGTTGTTGGCGGCGAGCAGACTCACGGCGATCGCGTCGAACCCGTAGTTGCCGATGCCGGACGGATCGGTGTAGTACCCCTGGATCATGATCACGAAGAGCGCCCCCGTCAGCCCCGCGATCATCCCGGAGAGCGCCATCGTCGAGATGACCATCCGTTTCGCGTCGACCCCGGAGTACGTCGCCGCGGTGTCCTGGTGTCCGCTCGTCACCATGTCGTACCCGAACTGCGTTCGAGCCATTACCGCGGCGGTGACTCCGACGACGCCGAGCACGACGAGAACGCCGACGACGGACAGGTTGGGGTCGCCGAAGACGAACTGCGGCAGCTCCACGTTCTCCGGGAGCCGCCTGGTGCGCGTCGCCGTCGCCTCGGGGTCTCCGAGCGGCCCCGAGACGAGCCACCCGACGAGACCGATGGCGATGAAGTTCAACATGATCGTCGTGATGATCTCGTTCGCGTCCCCGTACGCCTTCATCACACCGGGGAGCGCCCCGTAGAGCCCGCCGGCGACGACGCCGGCGACGGTACCGAACAGCATCAGGACGATTCCGCCGACCGTGCCGGCCGGCACGAAGGACGCCAGCCAGAGGATCGAAACGACGGTCGTGAACCCCCCGATGACGAACTGTCCCTGAACGCCGATGTTGAACACTCCGGCGCGGAACGCGACAGCGACCGCGACGCCAGTCAACACGAACAGCGTCGTGCCCCGCAGCGTGCGGGCGATCGCGCGTTCGCTCCCCAACGCGCCGACCAAGAGTTGCCGAGCGAACTGGACCGAGTCGTAGCCCGCGATCGCCGCGATGGCGAGCCCGATACCGAGCGCCAACGCCGTCGACGCGGTCGCGATCCCGACGCGTTCGAGGACCGTCGCGTCGAGCAGCCGGTCGGCGGCGGCGTCGAGCGCGCTCCGGGTCCGACTCGTCCCCGATCCACTCACGACGTGACACCTCCGTCGGCGTCGACCGGGTCGGCGTCCTCGTCGGACGTCACCTCGTCGTCGAGCGTCCCTCCCGCCATCAGGAGGCCGAGGTCGGACTCGGTGACGGCCTCGGGATCGACGACGTCGACGAACGAGCCCTCGTACATCACCGCGATCCGGTCGGCGAGCTGCTGGATCTCTTCGAGCTTCGAGGAGACGACCAGGACTCCGACGCCCTGATTCCGGAGTTCGATCAGTCGCTTGTGGATGAACTCGATCGACCCGATGTCGACGCCACGGGTCGGGTGTGAGGCCACCAGGACGTCCGGGTCGTGACCGATCTCGCGTCCGACGATGAACTTCTGTTGGTTCCCCCCGGACAGCGACTCGGCGTCCGTCTCCGGATTCGGCGGCTGCACGTCGTACTCCTCGATGATGTCCTCGGCGTGGGCGTGCACCGCCTCCCAGTCGATGAGCCCGTTCTTCGCGTACGGGTCGATCGTCTGGTTGCCGAGAAGGGCGTTTCGATAGAGGGAGTACTCCTGGACGAGCCCCGCCGTCTGTCGATCCTCGGGGATGTACGCGATCCCGTCTTCGATCCGGTCGCGGCGACGCAGATCCGTGATGTCGGTTCCGCGGAGCCGGACGGTGCCCGAGGACGGTCGCCGAAGCCCCGTGATACCCTCGATGAGTTCGCTCTGTCCGTTGCCCTGCACGCCTGCGATACCGAGGATCTCTCCCTCTCGAAGCGTGAAGTCGACGTCCGTGACCTGTTCTCGGCCGCGATCGCCTTGCACGTGAAGCCCCTCGACGCCGAGGACCGGGTCTCCCGTGGCCGTCGCGCGTTCGAGTCGGTCGAACAGCACCTCGCGACCGACCATCATCCGTGCCAGGTCCTGGTGGGTCGCCTCGGCCGCTGGAACCGTTCCGACCGCCTTTCCATCTCGGAGGACGGTGATGTCGTCTGCGATCTCCAGCGCCTCGTCCAGTTTGTGGGAGATGAAGATCAGCGAGCGACCGTCCGCCCGGAGATCGTTCATTACGTCCATCAGCCCGTCTACCTCCTGTGGGGTGAGCACCGCGGTCGGCTCGTCGAGCACGAGCACGTCCGCGCCCCGGTAGAGGCTCTTGACGATCTCCACGCGCTGTTGGGCGCCGAGGTCGAGGTCCTCCACGGGCGTGTCGAGGAACCGGTCGATGTCGAAGCCGTACCGCGAACAGATCGCTTCGATCTCGGCTCTGGCGCTCGCGTCGTCGACGATCCCGTTTTCCGTCGGCTCGTGGCCGAGAACGACGTTCTGAAGCACCGTCATCGGCTTCACGAGCTGGAAGTGCTGGTGGATCATCCCGATCCCCGCGTCCATCGCGTCCCGCGGCGACTCGAACGTCCGCTCGTCTCCGTTCACGTAGATGGACCCGCTGTTCTGGTCGTACAGCCCGTATAGAACGCTCATCAGCGTGGTCTTCCCCGAGCCGTTCTCGCCGAGGAGGGCGTGGATGGATCCGCTCTCGAGCGTGAAGTCGACCTCGTCGTTCGCGACGACGTCGCCGAACCGCTTCGTTATCCCTTCGAGACGGACCGCCGGTTCGTTACGCGTCATAGTGTTCTCATGGTGGTGTGATAAATTCGGACGGGAGCGGGACTCCCCTCAGCAGCTGGTCGGACCGCAGCTCAGGTCGATCTCGTCGTTCTCGAAGCCGGTCTTGGCGTCCTCGATGTTCTGGGTGAGCGCGTCGGGGAGTTCGTCCTCGAACGCCTGCCCGACGATGAAGTCGATGCTCCCCTGCTCGACGCTGAGGTTCTGCTCGCCGACGTACTCGTCGAAGTTCCCGTTGACGACCGCCTCGGAGACCGTGTAGGTGGCCTCGTTGAGCGCCTTGACCGCCGACCCGAGAATCACGTCCTGGTACTGGTCTTCGGTCACCGACTGGTCGACGTCGACCCCGAGCGCGAAGCGGTCGTTGTCCTGCGCCGCCGAGAAGACGCCGCCGCCGGCCGCGGACGCCGCGTGCCAGACGATGTCTGCGCCGTCGTCGATCTGCGACTCGGCCACGTCGTTGGTCGCGCCGGTGTCCGAGAAACTCCCGCCGTAGCCGGTGAGGACCTCGACGTCCTCGTTGACCCACTCTACGCCCTCGATGTACGACTGCTCGAAGGCGTTGATGAGCGGGATGTCCTCGCCGCCGACGAACCCCACCGTCATGCCGTCGGGGTCGGTGGAACTCCCCTCGTACTCGAAGTCCTCCTGGGTCATCACTCCCGCGGCGACGCCAGCGAGGAACGACATCTCGTTGTTCATCTCGATCCAGCCGGAGACGTTGTCGGCCCCCTCGACGATGTTGTTGATGAGCATCCAGTTCTGGTCGGGATACTCGCTCGCGTTCGTCTCCAGCGGGTCGGTGTGGTTGTCGCCGACACAGATGATGAGGTCGTAGTCGCTCTCGGCCACGTCGGCCTGGACCGACTCGTACTGGGACTCCTCCGTCTCCTCGACGGTCGAGTACTCGAGGTCGAACTCGTCGGACGCCTCCTCCAGCCCCTGAACCGCGTTGTCGTTGAACGCGTTGTCGTCGAAGCCGGCGGGACTCGAGATGATCGCCACTCGGGTCGTCGATCCCCCGTCCCCGCCGTCCTCGCCGTCACCGCCGTCGTCACCGCTGAGACAGCCGGCAAAGACAGTCGTCGACGCGATCACGCTACCGGATGCGAGGACGGTCCGGCGGCTGATCCTCGCAGGCCCGTCCGATTCTGTCAATTTATCATCCATAGGTGTGATCGGTACTCCGACATACTACATTATAAATTTACACATTAGTGGGTAGTTCGTCTCCGTCGGGACCGTGTACTGGTTCGAGTCAGCCGCTGGCTCAGCTACCACGTCAGAGGAGCCTGCGGCGTCCGAATCGGGCGACCTGAGGTCTCCAGTTTCCGTGGAGAGCGCGTGTCGGTATCCGCAGAGATTCCGGTAGGCGCCGTCGACGCCGGCGACCGGTCCGAGCGGTCATCGTGAATCGTTGACCGGTGGACGCAGATGATCGACGACGGCGGCGACCTCCTCGGGCGTCTCCCCGACGACGCGAATCATCGGTTCTTTGCCGACGGCCCCCTCGTCCGCGATCGCGGTCGGCGGCTCGTCCGCCGCCTCGAACGCGCGTTCGGCCGCCCAGTCCATCGTCGAGGACGCGGCCGGTTCGTCCGCCCGATCGAACCACGCCACGGGGGCCTCGAGCGTCTCCAGGGCGGCTCGACTCGACTCGGAGAGGCCGCAGTTCGTCGCGAAGCGAAGGGCCGGCGCGTGCTCGCGGGCGGCGAGGAGGAACCGGGCCAGGTGACTCGACGCGCCGAACCGGACGCCGCGGTTGGGTTCGACGCCGTCCATCGTGCGAGTGATGCGCCCCTCGACCGCCGCCGTCTCGGAGACCGACTCGGCGTACGGCGTCGCGCCGACGACGTTCATCCCGACCTCGGGAACGAGGGCGCTCACGTCGTCGGCGACGAACCGCTCGACGAGGCCGCGGACGTCCCGGACAGTGCGCTCCCGTGCGGCCTCGTTCCGCAGGTCGACGAGGTGGTGGACCGCGCCCGGTCCCCGGCCGACGTCGAGCGGGTACCGGACGGCCCGCGCCGCGAACGCGATGGCGTCCTCGACCGCGCGTTCGAGGTCGGCTCCCGCGCCCAGGTTGGCGGCGATCGCCGCCGAGAGCGAACACCCCGACCCGTGGGTCGCCGCGGCGTCGATCCGGGGGTGGACGAACGCGCTGACCCCCTCGGGCGTCACGAGAACGTCCCGAACGGAGTCGTCGTCGCCGTGGCCGCCCGTCACGAGCGCGGCGTCGGCGCCCATCTCGATCAGCCGGTCCCCCGCCTTCCGCGCGGTCGCATCCTCCGCCGGGTCGATCCCGGTGAGGACGGCCGCTTCGTCGCGGTTCGGCGTGACGAGCGTCGCCTCCGAGACGAGCCCCTCGTAGGCGCGCTCGCCCGCGGCGTCGAGGAGCCGGTCGCCGGACGTGGCGACCATGACGGGGTCGACGACGAGGGGGAAGCCCGACGTCGACACGCAGTCACTGACGGTCCGGACCACCTCGGGCGTCCCGAGCATCCCCGTCTTCGCGGCGCGGACGTCGAAGTCGTCGGCGACCGCCTCGTACTGGGCGCGGACGTCCGCCGCGTCGAGGACGGTGGACCGCTCGACGCCACGGGTGTGCTGGGCCGTGACGCTCGTGACGACGCTCGTCGGGAAGGTCTCGTGCGCGCTCATCGTCCGCAGGTCGGCCTGGATCCCGGCGCCGCCGCCCGAGTCGCTCCCCGCGATCGTGAGGGCGACCGGGAGCGAGACCGGCGCCGGACGACGCATCAGGGAGTCACCTCCGGGATCTCCCACCCTTCCCGGGTGTAGGCCATCTCCCAGAAGCGGTACTCCAGCCGAGCGCTGGTCAGGAACGCCGACCGCATCGCGTCTCGTTTCCCCGGGTTGGCCTCGGCGAACCGGTCGACCAGCTCCCGCATCCGATCGACGGACTCGACGAACTCGTCGCTCGTGTACTTCTCGATGAAGGGCGTGTATCGGTGTTCTTCCGCGGCGAGGTCGGCCATGTGTTCCGCGACGTCGAGGTACCCCTGTCCGCAGGGATAGACCGCGGCAGCGGTTTCCGCGAGCGACCGCTCGTAGGCGGTCCGAACGAGGAAGTTCGTGTACCCGACGCACGTCGGCGACTTCTCCACCGATCGCAGGTCGTCGAGCGCGAGCCCGTACGTGGCGGCGAACCGTCGGTGGAGGTCCATCTCGTGGTCGACGATCGAGTGGGCGACGTCCAGGAGATGCATCATCACCGTCTCGTCGGTCGCTTTCGCCCCCGCGATGGAGAAGACGCGAGCGTAGTCGAGGAGGTAGCGGTAGTCCTGCGCGACCCAGGTCCTGAAGGCCGCCTCGTCGAGGGTTCCGGCGGCGAGTTCGCGGACGAAGGGGTGACGCTTCTGTGCCTCCCAGACGTCCGCCCCGGCGTCGAGCAGGCGATCGCTGAACCTCGCGCCGTGTTCGGTCGTCGTCACGGCGATCAGTCGTCGGCGGGCGCGGGCGCGTTTCCGGGGAGTTCGACCGCCGGCGCGCTCACGTCCAGCTCGTCGAGGGCGACCTGCGCGGCGCGCTTTCCGGAGAGGAGCATCGCGCCGAACGTGGGACCCATCCGCGTGAGGCCGTGCGTGGTCGCGGTCGAAAGACCCGCGGTGAGGAGGCCGTCGTGAACCTTCCCCGTGTACTCGACGACCTTGTCCTCGCTGTCGGCGACCCACATCGAGTCGTGTCCCGGCGAGTCGTGTCCGGGCGCGCCGTACTCGCCGTCGTCAGTTGCGTCCATCCCGGTGGCGTGAGACTCGACGTGTTCGATCCCCGGGGCGTCGACGGCGCCGCGCTCCTGGAGCTTGGAGACGACGACGGCGTCGTGACCCGTCGCGTCGACGACGAGATCGGACTCGACGGCGATGGGGTCGACGCAGGTGAGCTCTCGCGGGAGCGCGTGGACCGGGGACCAGTTCATCACGATCCCCGCGACGCGGTGGTCCTCGCGGACGACGACGTCCGTGAACTCGGTCATGTTCTGTATCTTCGCGCCGGCGTCGCAGGCCGCCTTGATGAGCGCGGAGCAGGCGTGCGGGCCGTCGGCGAGGTGGAGACCCTCGGTCTCCGATTCCTCGTGAGGGACGCCGAGTTCGTCGAGGACGGCGTCGGCGGGCTCGCGGACCGTGAGCTTGTTCATCAGGAAGCCGCCGAGCCAGAACCCGCCGCCGAGGTAGTTGTTCTTCTCGACGACCATCACGTCCACGTCGCGCTGGGCGAGCTCCCTCGCCGCGACGAGGCCGGAGGGGCCGCCGCCGACGACGATGACGTCGGTGTCGGTGTAGTCGAGGAACTCCTCGCCCCACGACTGCGCGATCGCGTTCGTGACCTGTGCGTCCGTCGCGTCGCTGAATCCGTCGAACGACATATTACCCACTAATATCACCTAGTTATTAGGCGTTGTGGTCCCGATCCAAGCAGTTCGGAAAACGGCGTCACGGCCGATGGAAAACGCGAATCGGCAAGGTGTCCGGGGGTGCGATTCGGGACGCTTCGGCACGAATAGGCCCCCTACGGCGATGCCGATCGCCCGTTATCCGGCTGGACTGTCAGCCCTCTGCGCGTTCCGTTCGGCCCACGACCGAAGCGGGTCGAGCGGCTCGAAGCGGGTCCCGAGACGGTTCACCAGATGACGTCGTCTTCGACGCGTATCGTCCCCGATTCGACGATGCGAGCGTCGAGCCCGCCGCGGTGTGTCAGCGCCTCTGCAGCGTCGGGCTGGTCGGCAAGCGACTGCATGTACCCACACGGCTCACAGAGTCCGAGCCCCTCGACGACGATGTCGCCGATGCGAAACCGCTCGCCGACGAGGTGGTTGAGCGCCACCCCACGGGTCGTGACGTTTCGTCGATGCGCCCCCGACCCGAGATCGACCCCGTACTCCTCGCGCGCCGCAGCGAGCGCTTCCGCCTCGATGAGCGTCACGTCGCTCGGTTCGAGGTCCTCCTGTTCGTTGTAGATCCCCTCGCCCTCGTAGTACCGGTCGCCCTTGAGCCCGCGGCCGGCGACCGCCTCGACCGAGTCGCGCGGCACGGGACGCCCGCCGGTCTCCGGGGTGACGTGGATCGCCGCTACCGATCCGATGCGAGAGGCATCACGCACGCCTCCGTCTGTCGTGGTCATACCGGCAGTTGCGAACCCCGTTGCTTGGCTCTGTTGAAACCGTTTCGGACAGACGCAGTGAAGAACCGGTCGCAGATTGGTCGAGACAACGAGACGACTACTCCCCCGACTCTGTCGACTCGCCCGTCTCCTCCCCGCACTCCGGACATCGCTCGTGTGTACTGTCGAACCGCTCGTCACACGCGGGACACTGGACCGTCTCGGCGCGCTCGGCCGCGTTCTCGGCGGTCTGTTTGAACTCCTCTACCCGTCGCCCGAGCGCGTTGAATAGCCCCATCGTCCTTCGAACGACGGAACCGCGAGACAAAAGTGTTCGCCGGACCATCTGGACGCTACGGACTCGGCGTCGGACACGGCGGGTGCGAACGCGCCTCCCGGTGAGGACTCCGACGGACTACTCCGGGCCCGCGTCCTCGTACGTCGGCCCCACGCAGACAGTGAGTGACCGCGGGTCCGCGTACAACACGAGCTCGTCGGCTTCGGTCACCTCGCCGTCGAGACTGAACGTGATCGGCTCGCTGTCGGTCCCTCGAATCTCCAGTTGGCTCGTCTGAACGTGGATCACGTGGTCGGTGTCGCGGCCGAACACCCGATGGGCGGTCGCTTCGGCCAGAACGTCTTTCGCGGGCATCTGCTCGATGACGACGGCGTCGAAAAGCCCGTCTTCGACGTCGGCCGGGCCGCCACGATTGACGAACCGCCGGACGTTCCCGACGAGCACGCACAGCGCCTCTCCCGACCAGGTCGTTTCCTCGCCGTTGGAGACGGCAGTGATATCGACGTGCAGTCCCCCGAACTCCGTGAGCTCCCGTAGACCGGCGACGACGAACGCCAGCGATCCGAACCGCTCTTTCAGCTCGCTCGACGCCGCGACGCTGACCTCGGCCGGTAAGCCGGCGATACACGAGACGACGAACGGCTCTTCTCCGGCGAACCCGACGTCGATTCGCCGTCGCTCACCGTTCTCGAGCAGGTCGAACCCGTCCTCGACGCTCGCCACCCCGATGGTGGTCGCGAAGATGTTCTCCGTTCCCGTCGGGATTGCGCCGAGGGTCACCGTCCCGAGGGCCGACGACTCAGCGAGGCCACGAACGACCTCGTGGAGCGTCCCGTCGCCACCCGCGACAGCCAGTCGGTCGACGTCGCTCGCGGCGGCGTCCGCCGCGAGCTGTACCGCGTGTTCTTCGTGCGTCGTTTCCCGGATCGCGTAGTTCCGTTCCCGTGCTAACCGGCGAACGTCGTCGACGTGGTCTGCCGTTCCGCTCGTCGGATTGAGGATGACCCACCGTTCGGTCCCGTCCGAGCGGGTTGCGTCGGGAGCGGTCCGGTCGTCAGGTGCCGGCTCTCCGTCGTCACTCATCGTCGGTGTCGTCCTCCGTCCACGCCTCCGGATCGCCTTCACGGAACTCCCCCTCGGCGTGTCGCTCTCGGGGCCAAAATGCGAGTCCGAGAGTCGCTCCGACGAACGTGGTGACGACGCCAACCACGACCCCGACCAGAAGAACGGAATGCGGGTTGTCCTCGCTGAAAAACGTCCCCGTCAGAACCGCGGCGATGACCGTCACCGGCCAAGCGGTCGCTTGATCGAGACGCTGCCGCCACGTCGTCGCCTGGTCCAGTTCGCCGCGGTAGGCGTGCGCCATCACCGAGCCCAGACCTGCGCGCTGTTCGACCACCTCCCGTCCGATCTCCCGCTGGTCACGCGCCGTCGGGTCCCCATCGTCCTCGTTCGGGTCGGTCATGCGCCCGACTACGGCTCCCGTTCGCATAACCAGTGGTGCCGGCGTCCGCAGCTCCCGTCTCGTAGACTGCGTGTTCCGAACGGGTTCGGCTGAGAGACATTTCCCTCTTCGCGACCGCGATCGATCCGAGAGATGGGTACCGAAATCGATCTGCGAGATCACTCGTCTTGCGAGGTTCGGGTGTCCAATCAGGGACCGCTCGGTGACGGGGAGTTGGAGAGCGGGAACGGGAAGTTGGGCCGTTCGACGTGCGTGACCTGATACCGCAGCGGCGACACGAGGTGTTGCTCGAGACGTTCGATCGCCTCGGACCCAGCGAGGGGTTCGTGCTGGTAAACGACCACGACCCGAAGCCGCTGTACCACCAGTTCGACGCCAGCCCGGAGTTCTACTGGGAGTACCGCGAGCGTGATCCCGGCGAGTTCAGGGTACTGATCGGGAGGGCCGAAACGCACGACGATAACCCGGCTGTCTCTGAGAGTCCGAACGCACCGTTCTAACGCCGGCTTCGGCTCGCTTCCGACTGATGGGCCATCGCTCACGTTCGACGGTGCGAGCGGACCGGGACTCGTTGTAGACTCGACGCAAATCACCTCGTGCTTCGGCGGGGATTCGAGTACACGGCGCGTCAGAATCTGCCGTCTCAGACCTCCGGAATACCGATGTAAGCGGAGCGCGTGAGCTAGAGGAGATGAATCCGACTGTAATGCTGCCGCCGAGACCGGATCGCCGTTGGACGATGGCGAAACAGCTGGGAATCGATACCGCGGTCGTGCGGTTCTGGGGCATGGATGAGTGGTGGGAGTACGAACGTCTCATGCTCACTAAAACCCGGTTTGCGGACCACGGGTTCTCGCTCGACGTGGTCGAGGACCGGCCGCCGATGGAGAAGACGGTCCTCGGCAAACGGGGACGAGACGCGGAGATAGAGGTCGTCAAAGAGTTGCTCCGAAATATGGGTCGGCTCGGTATCGACACCTACTGTTGGGTGTGGACGGAGAACCCACTCGGCGTCATCCGAACTTCCGACTCGATTCCGGGACGAGGCGATTCGCAATGTATCGGGTACGATCACGAGTGGATGGAGCGCGCCCCTGTACACGAGGCAGCCGACGTCACTGAGGAGGAGTTGTGGGAGAACCTTCGATACTTCCTCGATGAGGTCGTCCCGGTCGCGGAGGAGGCTGGTGTGAACCTCGCACTCCATCCCGATGATCCACCGACGTCTCCGATTCGGGGCGTCCCCCGTATCGTCACCTCCGTCGAGGAGTATCGGCGGATTCTCGCACTGCACGACAGCCCTCACCACGGAATCACCTTCTGTCAGGGGAATTTCTCTGCAATGCAAGCAGCGATCCCCGAGACGATTCGAGAGTTCGGGGATCGAATTCATTTCGTCCATTTCCGTGACGTGGAAGGAAACAGCGAGAAATTCGTAGAGACGTGGCACGACGAGGGGCCGACCGACATGAAAGCTGCTATCGAGGCGTATCAAGACATAGAGTTTGAAGGCCCAATTCGTCCGGATCACGTTCCTCGTATGATCGGGGAAGAGGACCGGGAGGAGACGATGGCTGGGTATACGGATATGGGTAGACTGTTCGCCATCGGGTACATCAAAGGCCTCATCGAGTGAGTGGACGCTCAAAGACCCGTGGAACCGTCAATTTGCTCGCTCGAAAGCCTCGTCGGGCGGGACGTCCAAGCGAGGGAATCCGGAGTGACCCCGCCCTGTGACCGTCCACTCAGTCGGCTCGTCGAACTCCATCCTGGGTAAGAAAGCAGCTGCGGGGCGAAAGTACAGCGCCGGTTCGGCGCAGTCACAGCCCCCAGAAAAATGTGATGCCAGCAGTCGTCACGACAGTTAGTATCAGTTGTAAGGGTGCGCCGACCCGTGCGAAATCCGTGAACTTGTACCCGCCGGGGCCGTAGACCATGAGGTTCGTCTGGTAGCCGACAGGGGTCAGTAGCGGTGTGTTGGCGGCGAAGGTCACGGCCATTGCGAACGCGAAGGGGTTGGCACCGAGTTGGCCGGCAACCTCGACCCCGATCGGCAGGAGCAACACGACGCTGGCGGAGTTGCTGACCATCTCCGTGATGAGTGCGGTCCCCAGGTAGAACAGCCTCAGGACCGCAATCGCGGGTAGGAGGACGCCTGCGGAGACGACGAGGTCGGCGATGACGTCTGCTGTGCCAGAGGCCTCGACCGCGATACCCAGCGGGATGACGCCCGCCACCATGAAGATGACTTCCCAGTCGATGGCTTCGTATGCGTCCTCGGGCGTGAGGATGCCCGTGAAGAACATCGCCGCGACGCCCGTCAGTGCACTCACCATGAGCGTGAGGACGTCGAGTGCCGCGAGTCCCAGGGCGCCGACGAGGATCCCCAGCGCGATGGGAATCTTCGACCGGTCGAACTCCTCCCACCTGTCCTCGCCTGAGATGGCCACGTTCGTGTCCCTCGCGATGCGATCGAGCACTTGGTCGGACGCCTGCACCAGGATGACGTCACCGGCCCGCAATCGCACCTCTCGGAAGCGCTTGCGGATCACTTCGTTGCCGCGCCGAATCGCCAGCACTCTCACGTCGTGGTCGCGCTCGAAGTCTGCAACTCCGCTGCGCCGACTCGACCAGGGCCCGGGCAATAGCACGACTTCGGTGAGTTCGCTCTCCTCGTCGGAGGTCTCCTCGGCCGTCTCGTCGCCGTCCTCCTCCGTGTCTTCGCTCGACGCTTCGTCCTCGGTGGAAGAGCCGCTTTGCTCTGCGTCGAGCGACTCCCAGCCGTGACGCTGTGGTGAGAAGCCGGGCGGGAGGGGCGCATCGTCCTCCGTGGCCGCCTCCATGACCTCCGGTAACAGCTGCAGGTGTCCCTGTTCGATGATCTCCTGGAGGGTTTCCTGGTCAGCCCTGACGGAGAGGACATCGCCGGACTGGATTCGTTCCGACCCGAGTCCGTGGGAAAGTGTCCGGTCCCCACGAACGATCTGGAACACATCGAGGTCGAGGTCCTCCTCGCCCAGTTCCCCGACCCGGGAGCCGACGACCGGCGAGTCCTCCATGACGACGACGTCGGTGAGGTAGTCGGTCATGCCGAACGCGTCGGTGGGCGACCCCGCCGGCTCGATCCGCGCTGGAGTGAGGTATCGACCGATAGTTAACAGGTACACGATTCCCACGAGCAAGACGATGGCGCCCAGGTGCGTGAACTCGAGCAGCGCGAACGGCTGTGCGTCGGGACCGCCCACCTGGACCCACACCTCGCTCGCCAGGAGGTTCGTTATCGTCCCGACGACGGTGAGCATGCCGCCGAGCATCGAGGCGAACGACAGTGGTATCAGGAGCTTCGAGGGAGAAGTCTTCGTTTGCCGAGCGAGGTTCATTATCGCTGGTATCAACACGGCGACGACTGAGACGTTGCTGACGACCCCGCCCGGCGGCCCGGAGAGAGTGACCGTGGCGAGTAGCTGCCGGAACTCGTTGTCCCCGGCGAACACAATCAGTTTCCGCGTGAGGATCTGAATAACCCCGGTTCGTCGGACGCCTTCGCTCAGGACGAACATCGCCAGTACGGTGAGCGTCGCCGGGTTCGAGAAGCCTGAGACTGCCTACTCCGGCGACACGCCGGTCCACTCACCGAGGAGGGCAAGTGCGACCATGAGACCGACCGCGGTGGCGTCGATTGGAACCGGCTGGGTAACGAAGAGGACGAAGACGATGACGATGATCGCCAGTACGACGACCACGTCAAGCGAGACCGGAAGCTGCACAGGAAGTAGCTGCAGCGGCCATCCACCGCTCGAAGAGAAGGAGAGTAAGACAGCACTCATGTATTCGTTCTCCTGAGAATCATCTGGGTGACTACATAGAATTTGGGTCTCTCCGAGTCCAGGCTGTTCTTCGAGAAGCGTGTACCCCGGCAGCGACGGCGAACAGTCACAACGCAGTTCCCACGGTGGGATGGCCCGACCGAGGAAGCCTTCGAGCAGGCCGGCTGGCAGTTCCAAGGGGCGCTGGACAACGCACTCGCAGAACCGGCGTGAGAATGCCGTTGTTTTTAAACGACACCGACGACCGCGAGCAGGCCAATGACAACCAGAAGCGGCGCGATCACACTGCCTCCCGCTAGCAGTTTGTTCTCCATCGCCTTCTCGTGGATCGGCATGGCGGTGTACTCCTCACGGAACGCCTCAAGGTTCTGGTCGTCGTAGAGGTCCTTCGTCTTCAGCGCGAATCGTTCGGTCACCGCACAGCCCGTACTGACCGGCTCGCCTTCCAACCACTCCGTTTCGGTGTGGCTGGTGCAGGCGATTGCCCCGCAGTTCGGACAGTAGGTGTACGTCTCATCGACGCCGCTTATGTCACAATGAACGCACCGATGGATGCCGTCCCCGGCGGTTACTCGTGAAGCCACATGGGTTGTTGATCGGTCCACGGGCTCGAAATCGCAAGGCGACGACAGCAAAAGGATGCTCCGGCGGGGATTTGAACCCCGGTCATTGCCTCGAGAGGGCAATATGATTGGCCGGACTACACTACCAGAGCGCACGTCCACTTGACGCAATTTCGGATACGAAAGGATATTGTAAAACAGTTCCGTTTCGACCGCGCCGTGACCCGGTTTACCGTGGCTCGAGTTCCTCGACGGCGGGGCGAGACGTCTCTCAGACGTCGACGGCGAACGGAGCCGCCTCTGTCGCCCCGTCGGCGATAGCGGCGAGCAGATCGGCGACCGCAGCAACGTCGTTCAGGTCGACGACCTCCACGGGCGTGTGCATGTACCGGTTCGGGATCGAGACGTTCAGCGACGGGACACCGCCGCGCGACGTGTAGAACGCGTCGGCGTCGGTGCCGGTACGCGTACCGGCCGCCTGCAGTTGGACGTCGATTGCGGCCGCATCCGCGGCGTCGCGCGCGAGTGCCACGAGGGCGGGGTGGTTCGTGCTCCCGCGGGTGATCACCGGTCCCGCTCCGAGCTCGACCGGGCCGCGGCGTTCGGTGTCGACGTCGGGACTGTCGGTGGCGTGGGTGACGTCGACGGCGACGAACGCGTCCACGTCGTCGAGGTCGACGCCGACCATCCGGGCGCCCTGAAGGCCGACCTCCTCCTGGACGGTGGAGACGGCGTAGACGGTGGCGTCGACCTCGGCGGCCGCCGCGCGGCGGAGTCCCTCGGCGGCCGCCCACGCGCCCGTCCGGTTGTCGATCCCGCGGGCGGCGATCCGGCCGCCGACCAGTTCCTCGCAGTCGGTCGAGAACGTGACCGGGTCGCCCACTTCGACGTACTCGCGGGCCTCGTCGGCGTCGGTTGCACCGATGTCGACGAACTGGTTCGCGACCTCCTCGTACTCGTCTTCCGACGGGTCTCGCAGGTGGATCGCGGTCTGGCCGATCACGCCCTGGACGGGCTCGTCGCCGTGGATCGTGACGTGCTGCCCCTTCGAGACCGTGCGGTCGGCGCCGCCGATCCGCGCGATCCGGAGGAAGCCGTCGTCGAGCACGTCGCGGACGATGAAACCGATCTCGTCGGCATGGCCCGTGAGCGCGATCGCGGGCGCGTCGGGGTCTCCCTCGTGGACCGCGACGGCGTTACCGTACGCGTCGACGGAGACGTCGTCCGCGAACGCGCGGACGTGGTCGGTCCAGACGCGCTGGCTCGGGGTCTCGAATCCGGAGGGACTGGCGGTCGCGAGCAGATCGTCGAGAAACGTCCGGCCGCTCTCGTGCATGGCCGGAACTGACGCGGCGGCGGGCAAGAACTCGCCGATCCGTCCGCGGGACGAGCCACCGCCGGTTCTGCGCGGCGAGGCCCTCCCGCGACGACCACGCCGCCACGCCTACGGAGATCGCTGCCGCCACGCCTATATCGTTGCCGCGCGAACGACGAGATATGACGGACTCGTCAATCACCCTACTGGAGGTCCACCTCGGCGACGGCGACATCGAGATCGGCCCGTTCGAACTGTTCGGTGCGACCGACGAGCCGGTGACGGTCTCCGAATTGGAAGGAGAAGTGGACACCGACGAGGACGCCGACGGCCGTTCGGCGCGATTGGTCGCCGGAGTCGTGCTCGCGCTCGCCGCGCTCGCCGCGGTGGCGGTCGGCGTCGCGAAGCTCCGGAGCGGCGACGAGGCCCCGTCGGGCGTCGACGGCGACGGCTGATCGACCGGCGCGGACCGAATCGACGCGAGGCGTGCGCTCGCCGCCGAACCGACACGAGCGCTCGCCGCCGAAACCGACACAAGCGATTTGAGGCGGGCGCTCGTCGCTCTCACATGGACATTCTCCGAAGCCTGCGCACGGTCTCCGAGGCGTCCGGTGCCGGCGTCGTCGACTGGGACCGGGCAGCGGCGGCCGCGAAGGCGAGCACGGACCCCGGCTCGCTCGCTCTCACGGCCGACGAGCGAGCGGGGTACGCCGCCGACGTCCGGGACGCCCGCACGCGGCTGGGCGAGGTCGCGGGGATCGCGTTCGACGTGCCCGACGCGATCGAGGTGCAGAACCGCCACCACTGGATCGACGCGAGCGTCGACACGTTTCGGAACGTGATGGCGCCGATCGAGGCGGCCGCGCCCGGGCAGACGGGGGCCGGTCCCGGCGGCCTGAACGGTCCCACCGCCCCGGTCGCCGCGTTCTCCCGGGACGTCTCGCGGATCGCCAACACCGGCACGATGGCGTTCGCGCTCGGCTTCCTCGCGCGGAACGTGCTCGGGCAGTACGACCCCCTGCTGCTCGCCGACGAGCCGGACGCCGAGCACGGCCTCTACTTCGTCCACCCGAACATCGTCGCCGTGGCGGCGTCGCTCGACGTCGACTACCCGCGGTTCCGCCGGTGGATCGCCTTTCACGAGGTGACCCACGCGGCCGAGTTCGGCGCGGCGCCGTGGCTCCCGGCGTACCTCGAGTCGCGCGTCGAGCGCGGCGTCGAGGGACTGACGGCCGGTGAGCTCACGATCGGCGGGCTCGACGCGGACGCGTTCCGCGAGCTGCAGGCGGCGATGACAGCCGTCGAGGGGTACGCCGAGGT
>NZ_JAXRUU010000010.1:0-65657 GCF_034497445.1 Halorubrum sp. AD140 | reverse complement strand
ATCTGACTTCTAACAGTGGGGACGGAGCATCGAGGGGACGATGGGTTCGATCTATGGTACAAAAAGAGTTCAACCGCCGAAAGTTCGTTAGCGTCGTGGGTGCGGCCGGGATAATCGGTATCGCCGGCTGTTCGGACGACCCCGAAGCGCCTTCGGACGACGACGAAACCGACTCCGAGGACGAAACCGACGAAACCGACTCCGAGGACGAAACCGACGAAACCGACTCCGAGGACGAAACCGACTCCGAGGACGAAACCGACTCCGAAGACACCAACGAAACCGACGACGAAACTGACTCCGAAGACACCAACGAAACCGACTCCGAAGACACCGACGAAACCGACGACGAAACTGACTCCGAAGACACCAACGAAACCGACGACACCAACGAAACAGGCACCGATAACGAAACTGACACCAACGAATCCGACGACACCAACGAAACCGACGAGTGACCGACGCGGCAGCGAGGAACGCGTTGGAATCGAGAGTATTTTTCCAGGTGGAGATCTCGCTTCTCGGGGGAACACCTAATCCGATCCGAACGACGGTCCGTTATCTCAGTCCAGATCGATCTGGACGTCGCGCTGGAGCGCGGCCGCCTTCACCGTGTTGTAGAGGAGCATCGCGCGCGTCATCGGTCCGACGCCGCCGGGGACCGGGGTGATCGCCCCCGCGACCTCCGCCGCCGACTCGTAGTCGACGTCGCCGACCAGCTCGTATCCCTTCTCCGTGTCCGCGTCGACGCGGTTGATGCCCACGTCGATCACGGTCGCGCCGTCTTTCAGCATCGAACCGTCGAGGAACTCCGGCACCCCGACGGCGGCGATCACGACGTCCGCGTCCGCGAGCTTCCCCGCTAGGTCCTCGGTCCGGGAGTGACAGACGGTCGTGGTCGCGTTCCCGGTCGGCCCCTTCTGGATCAGGAGGTTCGCCATCGGCTTCCCGACGATGTCGGACCGGCCGACGACGACCGCGTCCGCGCCCTCGGTCTCCACGTCGTACGCCGCGAGGAGCTTCTGCACGCCGTGGGGGGTGCAGGGCTTGAAGCGAGCGTCGCCCGCCACGAGCCGCCCGACGTTCTCCGGGTGGAAGCCGTCCACGTCCTTCTCGGGAGCGATCCGCCGGAGGACGGTCCGCTTGTCGACGTGGTCGGGGACGGGCAACTGGACGAGGATGCCGTGGACGTCGTCGCGCTCGTTGAGCTCGTCGATGGTCCCGTACAGCTCCTCGGCCGGCGCGTCGGCGTCAATCTCGACGTGGACGCTCTCGATACCCACCTCCTCGCAGTCGCGCTGTTTCATCGAGACGTACGTCTCGCTGGCGGGGTCGTCGCTCATCAGCACGGTGGCGAGCCCCGGCGTCACGCCCGCCGATCCCAGCGTCTCGACGTGTGCGGCCACGTCGGCGCGCACGTCGCCCGCGACGGCCTCGCCGTCGATGATCGTCGGCGCGTCCGCGTCGGCGGTGTTCTCGGTCATACCGGAAGCGAGGAGGCGGCGACACAAAAGTGACGCGGGATCGTGTCGATCTGGAACTCTCAATCGCTTATAATATACACGATCCTGTACTACTCCGGCGGCAGGCGTTACTCCGGGAACAGCTCCTCCTCGTGCTCGACCGCGTCGATGGAGGCGATCTCCGCGTCGGTCAGCTCCAGCCCTGCGGCCGCGAGGTTCGCACAGAGGTGCGCCTCGCTCGACGCCTTCGGGATCGCCACGACCGGTTCCTTCGCGGTCGCCCACGCGATCGCGACGCTCTCGGGCGTCGCGTCGTGCGCCTCCGCGACGGCGCGGACGGCGTCGACCTCGCGCACCCGCCCGCCGGCCAGCGGCGAGTACGCGACCACGGTGTAGCCGTGTTCGCGGGCGTGTTCCAAGAGCTCGGGCCGGTAGAACAGCGGGTGAAGCTCGGTCTGGTGGGCCGCGAGCGGCGCGTCGAGGACCTGGATCGCGCGGTCCAGTTGGGCCGGCTCGAAGTTCGAGACGCCGACGTTCCGCACGAGCCCTTCCTCTCTCAACCGGTCGAGCGCGGGCAGCGTCGTCTCCGGGTCGTAGTCGCCTCGCGGGCGGTGGACGTACAGCAGATCCAGCGTCTCGACGCCGAGCCGGTCGGCGCTCTCGCGGGCGGCGGGACCGACCTCGTCGGGGCCGAGGTCGTCGATCCACAGCTTCGTCGCGACGGTCACGTCGTCGCGGCTCACGCCGTCGCGAGCCGCGTCGTTCGCGGTGAGTCCGGCGGCGAGCCCCCCGCCGACGACGTCCTCGTTGTCGTAGATGCGCGCGGTGTCGAGGTGGCGGTAGCCGACCGCGAGCGCGGCCGCGATCGCGTCGGGGTCGTCGATCCCCATCGTTCCGAGGCCGACGGGCGGGAGGTGCATGCGTCGTCCTGCGTGCGACCGAGACAAAAAGCGTCCGGCTCCGCGGACCGACGCCCACGACCGGTCATCCGCGCCCGGAATCACGGGCGCCCGCGTCGGTCACGACCGATCGTCCGCGTCCGGATGCACGGGCGCTCGGCCGCAGATGCTGACGAGGTCGTGGAGGTCGTCTATCTCGTAGGTCGGCTGGCAGGAGAGCTCGGCAGAGCGCCGGTGCGGGCGCCGGACGAACGCGGAGTCGACACCGGCGTTGTCGGCGGCGAGCACGTCGGACTCGTTGTCGCCGACGAACAGCGCCGTCTCCGCGCCGAGGTCCTCTAAGACGCGTTCGAGGTAGTACGGCGAGGGCTTCTTGCGCGAGAGGCTGGCGATCGACGGCTGCCGGCCGTACGCCACCTCGAACCGTCCCGCGAGCCCGAAGTGATCGAGGATCGCGTCCACGGTCGCCTGCTGGTTCGAGGAGACGACGGCGAGCGGGGCGTCGAGGTAGCGGAGCGCGTCGACGTCCTCGTACGGCGTCTTCCGCCCCTTTCGGGCGGCGTCGATCTGGGCGGTCGCGGCGGTCTCGTCGCGCACGCGCCAGAACTCCCCCGGGTCCATCCCGTAGCGCTCGCAGATGTCGGTCAGCGTCGCGGGGTCGACGCCGATCGCGACATCGTCGACGTGGGCCAGGTCGGGGTCGTCGACGCCGAGGCTCACGAACGCGTCCCAGGCGGCCTCCCGGAGCGTGTCGAACGGGGTCCGCCCGACGAGCACCCCGTCTTTGTCGAGGACGACGGCGTCGTACACGGAGCCACCTCCGTCGGTAACCGGCAAAAAGGTTTCACACGTACCGCTCGTCTCCCGACGAATAGGCGTTCAGGCGGACGCGGCGCCGTGCGGGCGATCTCAGCGACGGGTACGCCTCCCGCACTTTCAATACCCGGCACGTCGAAGATTCACGCTGGACTATGAACATTGTTGATATTGCGATGACGGAGTACGTCGAGGTGGACGTCGACGAGCGACTCGCCAAGGTCCGATCTATCTTCGAGCGCGAGAACCCGAAAGGGATCGTCGTCACCGACGACGGCGAGTACGTCGGCGTGGTCGGGGAGAAACAGCTCATGCGCTCGCGCATGGAGGACGACACGAAGGTGTCGGCCGTGATGAAGCCCGCACCCTCCGTCGACCGGCACGAGGACGTCAGGGAGACCGCGCGGCTCCTCGTCGAGGGCGACGTGAAGATCGCGCCCGTCTACGAGGGGGAGAAGCTCTACGGGATCGTCACGGTCGACCAGATCCTCGAGGCCGTCCTCGACAGTCTCGACGCGATCACCGTGGGCCAGATCGCCACCGAGGACGTCATCGGAATCAGCGAGAAGGACAGCGTCGGGCGCGCGATCAACCGCCTCCGCGAGAACGGGATCTCCCGGCTCCCGGCGCTCGACGAGGACGGACAGCTGGTCGGCGTCGTCACCACCAACGACATCGTCGAGTTCGTCGTCCGCGACCAGGAGCGACAGGGCAGCGGCGACCGCGCCGGCGACATCGACCGGATGCTCGACATCCCCGTCTACGACATCATGTCGAGCCCCGTCGTCACCGCGACCGCGGACGAGACCGCTCAGCGCGCCGTTCAGCGCATGTTCGACAACGAGGTCTCCGGACTGGTCGTCACGCCGAAGGACGCCGACACCGTCGCCGGGATGGTGACGAAGACCGACGTGCTCCGCGCGCTCACGTTCACCGAACAGGACTCGATGGACGTCCAGATCACGAACGTCGACCTCCTCGATACGACCCCGCGCGAGCACATCGTCGAGTCGATCGAGCAGGTCTCCGACAAGTACGCCGACATGCACGTCATCCACGCGCACGTGCGGTTCCACGCGCACAAGGAGAAGCTCCGCGGCACGCCGCTGATCCAGTGTCAGATCCGCCTCCGGACCAACGAGGGACAGGTCGGCGGCTCCGGCGAGGGGTACGGCGCCGAGCACGCCTTCCACGTCGCGCTCGACAAGCTGGAGCGCAACGTCCTGGAGATCAAAGGCGTCAACGCCGACGAGGAGTACCGCGGCCAGTTGCTCCGCAAGCTCGGCGAGCTGTGAGCCGGGAGGCAGCCTAGCCCACGCCCGACGACTCCGACCGCTCCCGTACTCCGTTTTCACGGGACCCGACTCGGCTCCCGTCTCGACTTCCGGTCGCGGTCGCGCGTTCCGTTTCTGACGTCGACTCGCTCCCGACGCGGCTCGTTCGGAACCCGGTCTCCTACGCGTCCGCGCCCTCTGCAAGGCCGTCGGCGACGATCCGGAAGGTCGCGGTGTCGCCGGCGGGCCTCGAGCGGTGCTTCTCCAGTGTCACGCGCCGGTTCCCGCCGCGGTAGCGGTCCACGCGGAGGACGGCGCCGGTCCAGTGGTTGAGCGTGTTGCCGCCGAGCGCGCGGTCGCGGTCGCTGTCGGGGTCGGTGAACACCTGGTTCGTGATCACGACGGCGACGTCGTGTCGGCGGGCCAGCGAGAGGAGGTGCGTCACCTGCTTTGCGACCGCCCGGAGCGACTCGCCGCCCTCGGTGTCGCCGGCGCGCTCCAAGCGGTAGAACCCGGTCGCCGAGTCCAACACGATCAGCTCGATCTCTCCCGCGAGCTCCTCGGCGTCGCGAACAGCCTCCCGCTGGTCGTCGAAGTCGTACGCCTCGGTGATCACCAGCCGCGACGCGAGCTCCGCGACCGTCTCGTCGAGGTCGTCGGCCCGTCCTCCGGCGATCTGCTCGAACCGCTCGATCGAGAGCCCCTCGGTGTCGATGTAGAGGGCGCGGTCGCCGGCGGCGGCGACCTCGACCGCGGCCGCGAGCGCGAGGTTCGTCTTTCCGGCCGCCGGGGGACCGTACACCTGCGTGACGACGCCGCGCTCGAACCCTCCGCCCAGCAGGTCGTCGACCGGTCGACAGCCGGTCGGGATCGGATCGCTCACTGTGAACCCGGTCGCTCTCGCTCGTATTTAAACGGTCGATCGCGGCGCTAGACGACCGTCATCGAGTGGCCGAGCGCGTCGCTCGCGAAGTAGAATAAGCGTGAAAGAACGGAACGGTCGCCGATCCCGACGAGCGGCGACGGTCCGGTGGTGCGCGCGGACGCGGCGTCCGCGATAGAATCGTTAGTTGCGCGTCAGGTTCGTCGCGCGGGGGCCCTTGGGCGAGGACTCGATGTCGAACTCGACCTCCTGGCCCTCCTCGAGGTCCGGACCGCCGACGTCTTCCATGTGGAAGAACACGTCCTCGTCGTCGTCCACGCCGTCGTCGTCAGTCGAAATGAAACCGTAGCCGCCAGTGTCGTTGAAGAAGTCAACCTTACCGTTTGCCATTACGAACAAATGTACATCCCATTCGGGGATAACCCTTGCGAGGGTCGTGGTACCACGACGGTTCCGGACGCCGGTTCCGGGGCGTCGCCCCGTCACGTCTCGCCTGCCGTTCCGTCTCGCCTGTGTTCACCGCGTGCAACCAGGCGCGAGATTCATTTACGAGGGCCCACGAAGGGCGAGTAGACACATGGATCGCCGCACCTATCTCCGCTCGTTCACCGCCGCGACCGGCGTCACCGCTGCCACCACAGTCGCCGGTTGTCTCGGCGCGCTCGGGGACTCGGGCGCAGAAGGGACGGTTCTCGACCCGCCGGAGCAGGACCTCAGCGAGGCCTCCCACCCGAGTTACGGCGACGAGATGCCCGATTTCACCGTCCCCGACCCCATCGCAGACGAGGACGTGTCGGTCGGCGACTTCAAGGGCGAGCGCGCCGTGCTGTGGACCTCCTTCTACACGAACTGTCCCGACGGCGTCTGTCCGGCGCTCATCCTCCGGCTCCGTCGGGCACAGGAGGTCGCCGCCGAGGAAGGGTACGCGGACGAGGCCGCGTTCCTCCCGATCACGTTCGACCCCGAACGCGACACCGCCGACGCGCTCCGCGAGTACGCCGACGAACAGAGCGTCGACCTCGACGCCGGCAACTGGCACTTCCTCCGCCCTGAGAGCTACGAGCGGGGCCAAGAGCTCTTGGACGAACACTTCGGGCTCAAGATCGAGAAGGAAGAGGCCGACGAGTACGAGGACCTAGAGTACCAGTTCCCCCACTACGGGCTGATCGTCCTCGCGAACAAGGACGGGATCGTCGAGCGGGCGTACCCGAACGGGCCGGAGGTCGACACCGAGCGTCTCGTCGACGACTTCGAACGGGTGGTCACCGCGTGAGGCGCCGCCACCTCCTCGCAGGACTCGCCAGCGCGGGCGCGCTCGGCGGCGCCGGAGTCGTCGCGTCGGGACGCACGCCCGACGCGCTCGGCGGCGACGACGGCCCCGAGCCAGTCGATCCGGTGACGCTCGACACCGTCGAGGCGCGGGGGAGCCGCGACGGCGAGGTGACGCTCCCGGCCACCGACCGACCGACGTTCATCGACTTCTTCGCGACGTGGTGTAAGCCCTGCATCGAGCAGATGCCCGACCTCGTCGAGGCACACGATCGGCTCGGCGAGGAGGTGCTGTTCGTCTCGGTGACCCCCGAGGACGTCGGCGGCGCGGTCAGCGAGGCGACGGTCGCCGACTGGTGGCGCGAACACGACGGGAACTGGCTCGTCGCGGCCGACGTCTCGGCCGAGCTCGCGGCCCAACTCAACGTCGGCGGCTACCCGAGCGCGCGCGCCGTCGACGCGACGGGGCGCGTCCGCTGGGAGACGTCCGGGACCCACACGACGGAGGAGTTCGTCGAGGGCATCGAGAGCGCTCTCGACCGATGACCGACGTCTCGCTCGCGACGAACGTCCCGTTCGCGCTCACCGCGGGCGTCGCGACGTTCTTCTCGCCGTGCGCGTACCCCCTGCTGCCAGGGTACGTCGGCTTCTACGTGAACTCCGTCGACGCCGACACGGCGTCGGTGACCGGAGCGGGAGTGCGTGGCCTCGCGGCCGCGGTCGGCGTGCTGGCGACGTTCACGCTGCTCGCGGGCGCGACGGTCCGGGTCGGGCAGTCGGCGCTCTCGAACGTCACCGTCTTCGAGACGCTCGTCGGCGGGCTGCTCGTCGCTTTCGGGCTGCTCGTGGTCGTCGGGCGGGCGCCCTCGCTGTCCGTCTCGCTGCCGGAGCGGCGGTCGAGCGTGCTCGGGTTCGGGCTGTTCGGCGCCGGCTACGCGCTCGCGGGGGCCGGCTGCGTCGCGCCCATCTTCCTCGCCGTCGTCGCTCGCGCCGTCGCGCTCCCCGACGACGCCGCGCTCCTGGTCCTCTCCGTGTACGCCGGCGTCGTCGCGGTCCTGATGGCCGCGACGACCGTCGCGACGGGCGTGGGGCTGGTCAGCAACGCCAACCGCGTGATGGCCCACGCGGGGACGTTGAAGCGGCTCGCGGGCGCCGTGATGGTCGTCGCCGGCGTCGGCCAGCTGTACCTCTCGCTCGTCGTCTACTGACGGTCCCCGTCTCGACCCCTGTCGCGTCGACACTCGTCCGTCTGGCCGACGCCTATTTCACCCGTCGCGGCGAGTCTCGATCGATGGACGAGCGCGTCGACGCCGCCGACGAGTCGAAGGCGGGGCGAGCCGCCGCGAGCGAGACGCGCACGGGGCGCGCCGACGAGCGCGACGAGGCGGGTGTGCTCGCGCGCGTCAGACGCGTGATCTCAGAGGCGGTGAGCGTCGTCGTCGACGCCGTCCTCGACGCGATATGACCGACCCGAGACTCTTCGCCCACCGCGGGTTCGCGGGCGAGGCCCCGGAGAACACCGTCGCGGCGGCCGAGTGGGTCGCCGGGGACGTCGACCCGACGACCGCGGCCGTGTCGCCGAGGCGCCGAGCCGACTGGATCGAGGTCGACGTCGTGCCCACCGCCGACGGCGACGTGGTCGTCTTCCACGACGCCGATCTCTCCGGTCGCGACGGCCGCGGGCTCACCGACGCGACGGGGCTCGTCTGGGAGACGGACACGGCGACCGTCACCGACGCGGAGGTGCTCGACAGCGGAGAGACGGTCCCGCTCCTCGTCGACGTGCTCGACGCGATTCCGCCGGACGTCGGCGTGAACGTCGAGCTCAAGAACCCCGGCCGTCGCGACCTCCGCCCCGACGAGAAGCTCGCGGGCGACGCCCTCGCGGAGCGGACCGCGGTCTGGCGCCCGTTCGTCGAGCGCGTGCTGGCGGTCACCGAGGGGTTCGGGCACGACCTCCTGTTCTCGTCGTTCTGCGAGGGAGCGCTCGCGGCGGTCCGAGAGCTGTCGTCGCTTCCCGTCGCCCCGCTGGTGTCCGAGTCGGTCGCGGACGGACTCGCGATCGCCCGCGAGCACGACGCGGCCGCGATCCACCCGCCGATCGACGCGGTTCGCGGCACGCCGTTCTTCGACGCGGAGCGGTTCGGCGGCTCCTGGGACGGCGACAGCTCGGACCCCCTCGGGGTCGCACACGCGGAGGGGCGCGCGGTGAACGTCTGGACCGTCGAGACGTGGTACGAGGCCGACCGGCTCGCGGCGGCCGGCGTCGACGGGATCGTCGCGGACTACTCCGCGGTGCTTCGGGAGTGACGTCGACCACACGTCGGGCTCGCGATCGGTGCTCGGCCGTCGAACCGCGGGACCGCTACCGCCTCGTTCGGAGACGCCGCCGCGGTCCGGGACCGTGAATTTAATAGCCGGACGGCTATCTCACGGGGTATGGAACGCGTAGACGTCGCGATCGTCGGAGGCGGTCCGGCCGGCGCGTCCGCAGCGCACGCGGCCGCGACCGCCGGCGCCGACGCGCTCGTCCTCGAGAGGGGCGTCCCCCGGGCCGACCGCGATCGGCTCGGTCCCGACTCGACGGACGCGGCGGGGATCTTGGACTACTGGGTCGACATCATGGGGATCCACCCCGACGAGTTCGACGACGGCGTCGTCCAGCGGGAGTTAAACCGTGCCGAGTTCCGCGGCCCCGACGAGGCCGCGACGCTCACCGCCACCGGCATCGATTCGTCGTACGACAAGTTCGGGTACACCTTCCACCGCGCCCGCTTCGACGACTGGCTCCGCGACCGGGCCGAGGACGCCGGGGCGGAGTACCGCGTCGGCGCGTCCGTCCGCGGCGTCGACACCGACCTGTCGGTCGACCCGAGCGGCGGCGGGGCGGAGAGCGCCGGCGGGAGCGACCCCCGTCACACCCTCGAGCTCGCGTCCGGCGACGCGATCGGGGCGGACTTCGTCGTCCTCGCGGACGGTCCACAGCGCACGGTGACGAACCGGGTGCTCGACGAGTACCTCCCCGCGGACGCGGCGGCCTCGGAGCGGCTCGCCTCTCGGACGGCGAACCACATCGCCTACCAGGAGTACCGCCGCGTCCCGGAAGCGGTGTACGAGGAGGTCGACGAAGCGCTCGTCTTCTGGTGGGGCGTGATGCCCGGCGAGACGGCGTACCCGTGGATATTCCCGAACGACGACCGCGTCTGCCGGATCGGGCTGACGATGCCGATCGGCCTCGATATCGACGAGTTCGACCGAGAGGCCTACGCGCTCCTCGATACGGACGACGAGTCGATCCCGCGGGGCGGCGAGTACGTCCGGCGACTTCTGGAGTGGCAGTACGGCGACGAGTACGACGTGGAGACGGACTTTCCGATCGTCGAGGACGCGGGAAAGCGGAACGGAACGGAGACGTACCCGATCTCCTCGACGCGACCGATCGACTCGCCGACGGACGCCGGTATCGCGGTCGTCGGCGGCGCGATGGGGACGACCTCCGCCTTCCACGAGGGCGGCGACCACGTCGCGGTCCGGACCGGCGCCATCGCCGGGGAACTGGCCGCCGCGGGCGACCTGACCCCCTACAACCGGCGCTGGAAGGAGGCGATCGGCGACGAGATCGTCCGCAACGTGACGATGGCGGACATGGTCGCCGACTACGACCCGGACGACTGGAACCGGATCATCGGCGCGGCCGACGCGATGCTAGCCGCGGAGGCCGGCGACGGCCTCCTCTCGCAGCCGTACCGCTCCGGCTGGGAGTCGGTGAAACTGCTGCTCGGCTACAAGTGGAACAAGCGCCGGGTGAAGAAGGACTACGTCGGCATCGACGAGAGCGAGTACGTGTACTGACGGGGCCACCCTGACCCCGCGGTAGCCTATCGGATCACAGGCGCCGTCAGCTCCCGCGGTTCGGTCGGGACGCCGTCGACGTCGACCGGCTCGACCTCGTGAGTCGGCCACTGGCCCGTCTTGGTGAGCGTCTCGGTCCGGTCGGCCGCGACGAGGTGAGTGTCCTCGCTTTTCGCCCCCTGCACCGTCGGGTTCCACGCGTAGCCCATCGGCCGCCGGACCGGCTCGTCGCCGTCCGGCATGGCGATCCACTCGCGGCCCGCGAACCCCGCGGCGCCGCCCTGGTGGTGTTTCCGCCACTCGTCGGCGAAGCCGACGGCGTCGTACGCTTCGCGGATCGCGTCGAAGACGTCGCCGGCGGTGTCGGGGACGTCGTCCGCCCCGTCGCCCCCGTCAGTCAGTTCGCCCGCCGCCGCGGCCTCGGTCGCCGCGAGCGCGGTCGCCTCGACGCGGGCCGCCGCGCGGTGGCGCTCCTCCAGCCAGTCGGGGGCGTCGAAGGCGACGGTCCGCGTCATGGAGGCGTAGAGGCCGGCCCGCTCGGCGGTGACCGAGACGAGCGCGTAGTCGCCGAGCGTCGCGTCGCTCGGCGTGTAGTGACGGAACCGTTCCGCGCGCTCCGCGCCGCCCACGAGCACGACCGGGGTGTCGACGTCGCGGGAGGCGAGCGAGATGTCGATCCCGGCGGCGACCTCGTACTCCGGGTCCTCGGGTTCGAGGTTGCGGCAGACGGTCTCGACGGCGGCCGCGACCTCGCGGCCCAGTTCGCGGTAGCGCTCGACGTCGTCGTCGGTGAGCGGCTGGCGCAGGCGGCTCCCGTCGACGCGCTCGAAGCCCGGCACGTCGAAGTCGGCGGCGCCCGGCGCGGGCGAGCGCTCCGCGACGGCCTCGGCCAGCGAGTCGGCGTGCCACGGGAACGACTCGACGGCGACCGCGTCGGGCAGCTCCTCCTCGGCGAGCCGCTCCGCTTCGATGTTGTCGGTGATCACGCGGAGGGCACCGTCGTAGCCGGCGGCGGCGACCCCCACGTCGGCGTCCGCGTCGACGACGTTGTCGCCGCCGGTGAGCCACGCGAACCCGTTCGGCCTGGCGAACCACACCGCTTCGAGTCCGCGCTCCTCGAGGTACGCGTCGAGCCTCTCTGTGCGGGCGGCGAAATCGACCATATCGATCGACTCTCGCCAATCCAGTAAAAGCGGTCGAAAGCCGACCGCGAGCACGGCGGCGCGGTGGATCGACTCGTCACCGTGGCGCGCTATCGCCGCGTGCGAGCGGGTCCGATCGGGAGACCGCACCATGGCGTCGGGGTTCGAAACGAAAGGTTCAATTACGTCCCCCGGGTACGACGAAACGCGACAGTAAGCCCCCTCGGGTTGGTAGTCTAGTCCGGTTATGACACCTCCTTGACATGGAGGAGGCCGGCAGTTCAAATCTGCCCCAACCCACTTCTCTCGACAACTGCGTTCGATAGAGGCCGGCATCCGCGCCGAGCACCGCGAGGCGCGGGCTCGAACGGCGCAGTCGGCGAGCGGAGCGAGCCGAACCGCCGTTCGGTGGTTCAAATCTGCCCCAACCCACTAACTTATAAGTGAAAATCGCTGGACGGCGAGAGAGATTTATAGCGTCGGAGCGAGGGCAGGTATGAGTACCGCTGCGGAATCCGAGAAGTCTACTTCGCCACGATCGAAACGGGAGCGTCGACGAGAATCGGGCACCTATTCGTGACAAAACGCAACGCAAGAAATCGCGTCCGCTAATATGGCTTTATTCTCTCAGCTGTCCAATGGAGATCGGTGATCCGAAATGGCTACTACCGAGCGACAGACGGTGAACGGTGTCGACGTCGCTGCGCTTGAAGGCGCAGTCGAAGCGATCGGCGAGGATTCCGACGTCGGAATGTTCACGTTCCGGGCCGAGACCCGTTGGGAGGACGCACTCAAGTCCGTGACGACGATCGACGAGTTTGATCAGGCGGGCGAAACCGTTCACACTCGTGAGTTCACACTCCGAGGTGACGAGCCCGAACAGATCCTCGGAGAGCGAACCGGCCCGAACGCCGTCGAACTCCTCCTCGGGGCGCTCGGCTCGTGTCTGAGCGTCGGCTACGCGGCGAACGCGGCTCACATGGGAATCGAACTCGACGGTCTCCGCTTCGAGATGGCGGGCGACGTCGATCTCCGCGGCTTCCTCGGTCTCTCCGAGGACGTCCGTCCCGGCTACGAGTCGATCGACTGCACGGTCTACGTGGACGCCGACGCTTCCGAGGCTGAACTGACCGAACTGCGCGAGCGTGTCGAGAAGACCTCGCCGCTGGTGGACGTGATCGCGAACCAGGTCCCCCTCGACATCCGCCTCGTCGCGGATTGAACACCTCTCTTTTTGTGAGGAACCCCTGCGATCGGTTCGAGACTCCACGTACATCGCCGTATTCAGCACGGCTCGTCGATCCGTCACCCAAGTCGGGAATCCCAAACGGACGAGCGATGGTTTGGGTGGACCTATTCGCCCATCTCACCGGGAGCGTGTCGTGCGTCGGCAGTCAGTGAGACGAACCCGACGAAGCCGTCGTCGCGTCCACAGCGACAGCTCCGCGGAGTACGCGACGAGTACTCCACGAGAATACGCCTCTTCGCCGTACGCCCGACGATCCCTCTTGGACTCACTCACTCAGACTCCGCGGGCGGGAGTCTCGAGACTGCGCCGACGTCGAGCACGCTCGGTCAACCGAGCAAAACGGAACCTTCCAACCGAGACGGAAGCGGTATCGTCGGGGCCGGGTCGTGTGTTCAGGACAAGCGGCTGTCGGCGTCAACGGGGGCGATCGCCGGCGATACGGGAGACGGGGCGGGAGTAGCCGCTCCGTCTCCGTCTCTCTCGCTGCTCCGTCGGGATGCCGTGTTGGCGTCGTCGGGAGCGTCGTCGTCACCGGCGTTGGCGTCGGTCTCTATTCGTCGTCTTCCTGCTCCTCGTCGTCTTCCTGCTCCTCGTCATCCTCCTGTTCCTCGTCGCCCTCCTGTTCCATGTCGACGACGTACGGCGCGACGAGCTCCTCGATTTCCGACCGGGAGCGCGGCGCGTCGACCACGTCCGGGAACCCCGTCTCGCCGTTGAGCGTCCGCAGGAACGAGGCGTGGCGGGCTTCGACGCTGTGGATGCCGAGCGCCGGGACGAGGATCTCCTCGTTCTCGATGTAGGGCGCGGCGCCGGCGTACGCTGAGACTCCGACGTCCTCGAGCTGCGCGGCCGTTCCGAGGAACGCCATGGGATACTCCACCGCCATCCCGAAGTCGAACTCCGGCTCCTCGACGGGCTCCCCGTCGAGTTCCTCGATCGCGTCCTGGAGGGCCTCGACGTGGGCCTCCTCGTGGGCCTGTATCGTCTCGAGCTCTTCGTAGGCCCGCTCGCGGAGCGGGTCGTCCTCGCCGCCGAACGCTCTGCAGCTACACAGGTCCTCCTCGTCGATGTTCTCCAGCCCTTCCGCGTAGAAGCGCGCTTCGAGGTACTCTAGCGTGAGAGCGAAGTTGAGGATGTCGACGTCGTCTTCGAACTCGTTATCGACCGGCTCCGCTTCCTCGCCTTCACCCTCCTCGCCATCTTCCTCCTCGTCGTCCGACTGGGCGGCCGTGGACCCAGCGAACCCGCTCCCGAGCGCCAACCCACCGAGCGCACCGGCCGATCCGATCACGAACTGTCGCCTCGTGTTATTCCCCGTACTGTCCGCCCGTCGTTCGCCGTCGTCTTCGTTCGAATTTACCACAATCCACCGCTTGGCAGTGTCGCACTTTGTTATAGATCGGGAATTTTTCCTCCCGTCGATCTTACAAATGGAAGCGTGGCGCGGTACCGATTCGACCGGGATTGCGATCGTCTCCACGCCGTCTCCCGGTATGCCGGACGCATTTGCAGTAATTCCGCCGTATGTGTCCCACCGATTCGACCCGGATACGGTCGACATCAGGCCGTTTCTCGGTATGCAAGACACGTTGTAGAGTAACTCCGCCGTACGTGTGCACCCGTCCACGGGGTTCGTGCGGAGTGCATCGTTCGACGCGACGGCTCCACCCGCTAGCGCGACTTTCAGTCGCCCCGAGAGTCGGTGACCGCGCGATCGGCGACGTGTTTTTGTACGTCCGGAGAGGCGGATACGCCAAGACGATGCCACGCGAACAGTACCAGACGAAACTGGAGGATCTCCGCGACGACGTGCTCTACATGAGCGAGGTGGTCGCTGAGCGCCTTCGGATGGGTCTCGACGCCTTAGAACAGCAGGACGGCGAGCTGGGCGAGGAGGTCATCACCGGCGACGCCGAGATCAACGACCTCTACCTCGAGCTAGAGGGCGAATGTACCGACCTTATCGCGCTCCAGCAGCCGGTGGCGGGGGACTTGCGGTTCATCGCGGCCTCGTTCAAGATCATCACCGACCTCGAACGGATCGCGGACCTCGCGACGAATCTCGGCGGGTACGCGAAGCGGGCCGACCGCGAGGTGTTCCCCGACGTCGACGTCCAGCGCATCGGCGACGATACGCTGGCGATGTTGGAAGACGCCATGGAGGCGTACGCGCAGTCCGACCCCGAGCTGTGTCACGCCGTCGCCGAGGCCGACGACGAACTCGACGCCGCTTGCGAGGCCGCGAGCGAGCTCGTCGTCCGCGACCTCATCGAGCGCGACGAGCTCCGCGAGGAGACCGACGTGGAGGGGACGATGCGGAACGTCTCGCGGCTGCTCCTCACGATCCGCGACCTCGAACGCGTCGGCGACCACGCCGTCAACATCGCCGCCCGGTCGCTGTACATGATCGAGAACGACGACGAGCTGCTGTACTGACGGGTGCGGCCGGTCCTCGACCGATCTCGACGCCTACATACCGTCTCCCGCGGAGGATCCGACATGAGCACTTACACGACCGAGATCGACGTCCGCTTCCGCGACATCGACGCGATGGGTCACGTCAACAACGCCGTCTACGCGACGTACGTCGAACAGGCCCGGACCGAGTACTTCCGCGACGTCCTCGGCGCCGACCTCTCCCGGGTGTCGACGGTGTTGGCGTCGCTCTCGCTGGACTTCCGCCGGCCGGTCGAGCTGACGGACGGGTCGGTCGCGATCGATCTCGACGTCGCCGATATCGGGCGCTCCAGCGTGACGATGACCCACGAGATCCGCGTCGACGACACGGTCGCGGCCGAAGGCGAGGCGACGCTCGTCAGCCTCGACCCCGACTCCGGTGCGCCTGCGCCGGTCCCGTCGGCGTTCCGCGGGGAGATGGAGTCGTACCACGGCCTGTAGCGTCTCGCGGGCTCCGAGCGACGGTTCGATCGCGGAGGATCAATCGCCGACACCGTACCTTCTTGCCGCCGCGTGCCGATCGGTGGGACATGGCAGTCCGACTCTACGCGCTCGACGGGTGTCCGTGGTGTGAGAAGGTGTCCGACGCGCTCGACGACGCCGGGATCGAGTACGAGACCGCATGGGTCGACGCGCTCCACTCCGACCGCGACGAGGTGAAGCGGGTCAGCGGTCAGCGCGGCGTCCCCGTTCTGGTCGACGAGGAGCGCGGCGTGACGATGGCCGAGAGCGCGAACATCCTAGCGTACGTCGAGAGCACCCTCGCATGACGATCTACACCGGCCGCGGCGACCAGGGAGAGACGGACCTGCGAGACATGAGTCGCGTGTCGAAGTCCAGCCCGCGGATCGAGGCCTACGGGACCGTCGACGAGGCGAACGCGCTGATCGGGACGGTGCGCCCGACCGGTCACGACGACCTCGACGGCCTCTTGGAGACGGTTCAGAACCACCTCCACGTGGTACAGGCGGACCTCGCGAACCCGGACCCGGATCCAGACGACCCGCAGGTGGAGCCCAGGCTGGTCGAGACCCTCGAAGAGCGGATCGACGCCTTCGACGAGGAGTTGGAGCCGCTCACCTCGTTCATCCTGCCCGGCGGGGGCGAGTCAGGCGCGCGCCTCCACCACGCCCGGACCGTGACGCGCCGCGCCGAGCGCCGAGTCGTCGCGCTCGCGCGATCGGAGCCGATCAACGAAGCGGTCGTCACCTACCTCAACCGTCTTTCTGACCTGTTGTTCACGCTCGGGCGGGTCGCGAACGCGCGCGACGGCGAGCCCGAAGAGTCGCCCTCGTACTGAGAGTCGTCCTCGTACTGACAGTCGCCTTCGTTTTCCCATCCCGCGAGCGACCGCGCTCGGTCCGCCGTCTCGCCACAAAGAATATATCCGTTGCCTTCTAAAGGACAGATATGAGCAAACACTTCGAAGACGCACGGTACTACCTCGGTCGCGCGGCGGAGCACGCGAAAGCGGGCGTGAAAGAGGAGCTGGAGCCGGTCGAGGCCCGCGTGAAGGAACTCGTCGGTGTCGGCGAGGAAGAGGAGCCGGAGTCGTCGCGGCTGGACCGCCTTCAGACCGATCTGAAGCGGATCGAGGAGCGCGCGGAGGGGGAGGCCCGTGAGGCGGTCGCCTCGGCTCGGGCGCGCGTGAAGGAGTACCGCGGCCACGACGCCGCAGAGGAGTAGTTCCCGGTCTCTTAGTTTTCCACGGCCGCCGCCCCGGTAGCGACCCGCTCTTCGGCCGGCACCACGACGTATTCGATCCCCTCCAGCTCGAACAGCGCCCGCGTGCGCTCGATTCCGGTCTCGGCGTCGACGTCGCTCGCCCGGTAGTGGCGGACCGGGTGGCGGATCCAGGAGGGCTCCCAGTGGGCGTACACGTCGGTCGTCGAGCCGGTCGGGCCGACGAACAGCGCGAGGTGGAGCTGGAAGTCGCTCTTGAGTGCTCCGTCCGGGTACCGTACCCAGCTGGCGACCGACGTCTCCGGCGGGGTCGCGTAGTCGCGAAACTTCAGCGAGGAGACGAGGTTGCGGACGAACCCGAGCCGGTGAAGGCGCGCCTCGACGATCGGGTACGGCTCGCGGAGCGTGAGCGCGTACTGGTCGCGAGGCGTCTCCCGCTCGGCGTACAGGCCGATCGCCGACAGCGGGAGGTGCAAGAGGCTCGCGACGGTCCGGCGCACGCGTTCGAGGAATCGAAGCTCGTGAGTCATGGGTGGTCCGGCGAGGCGTCGTCGACTGGGGTTTCGACAAAGTAACCCTTAAGTCCCGAGGTCGGATACCTCGACACGAGCGGGTTGGTGGTCTAGCCAGGTTATGACGGCTCCTTCACACGGAGCAGGTCGGCGGTTCGAATCCGCCCCAACCCATTCTTGCGCACGCGATCTTGAAGGTCCACGAAGCGCACACTGATACTGTTGAAACCGGGGTTTTCACTTCCAGGGAGCCGCGACTGCTTTTGAATCCGTTATCGAGACCGACGATACTGTCCTGCACCCCAGGCACGTCTACGCATTTTGTTGAAGGAGGATATAAATATGCGGCTGAATCTATGCCCCTCTTATTTTGAACAGGTATCTCAATGACAATTGAGAGTGTTGGCTTCCAAGGACTATTTTCGCACTTGAAAGCCTGCAGCGCCCATTTGGAATAAACTCTCTTAGCATCCAACAGACGTAGAGGCTTCGCTTAAGTCAGTCTGTCTGTTGATGCGGGTGAGTTGAAGTCCCGACAACTTGCGCCCCGTTCTCGGCCGGTGTTCGCTAGAGCCAAACGAACCATGGAAGACATCGAACCTACCGAAGCCGTCAGGATGTATTTGGCAGACAAGCAACCCGAACTCGCTCAATCAACGATCTATTCTCATCGGTCGCGCCTCTCACACTTCACTGAGTGGTGCGCTGGCGAGGGAGACATCAAGTTACTTTCTGAACTTGATCCGATCGACTGTCACCGGTACAAGCAGTGGAGACGTGACGAGCACGACATTAACAACGTCACGCTCAAAACCCAGCTGGATACGCTCCGCGTATTCTTGAGGTGGGCAGACGAGACGATCGATGCCGCGAAGAACGATATCAGTGAGGCAGTCCTCTCACCGGCACTCTCCGACGGGGATAACGAGCGGGATGTGATGCTTGACCCGGAAGCCGCGCAAGCGATCCTCGATTACCTGGAAAAGTACGGATACGCGAGCAACGACCACGTCACGATGCTGTTACTGTGGCGGTGTATCCTCCGCCGCGGATCACTCCGCGCCCTCGATCTCCGTGACTGTGAACTCGACACTGACAACCCAGTACTGGACGTCCAACATCGACCAGCCAGCGGAACACCGTTGAAGAACCAGGGCGAGGGAGAACGTGTTATCGCCCTCGCACCTGGGGTGCGCGAGACTGTCAACGACTTCATCGACACGAACCGCGATGACGTTACGGACGACGGACGCAAACCGCTGATAACGACCGTTCACGGCCGCCCGCACGTTCAGACGATTCAGGCGACAGCGTACGCCTGCACGCGCCCCTGTGCTGTCGGGAACGAGTGGCCACACGACCGCGACCCAGAAGCGTGTGATGCCGCGAAAGACCGCCAGTTAGCGTACGAGTGCCCGTCGTCGGTGTCACCGCACGCGATTCGGCGTGGTGCGATTACGCACTGGTTGCAGAACGATGTCCCGCAACCGGCGGTCAGTTCACGAGCGGACGTGCAGTCGGATACGCTCGATAAGCATTATGACCAGAGAACGGAACGACAGAAGGCAGAGCAGCGGAGGAAGTACTTAGATCAGGTGTAGGGACGTGGGCAAGGGCAGGCACCCCCCGGCACGCTCACTCCCCCGTATCTTCTTTTGTTAACCCGTAACGATCCGGGCGCTCCTCAATCGCCCGCGAAATCGTGCGCGGCGACGCATCCAGCCTCTCAGCAGCCTGTCGGCGCGACAACCCGTCCGGCGAATCGTCCAGCACCATCGCCAGCACCGCGCGCACCTCGTCGAAATTCTCCCCCGGCACCACTTCACCATCATCGTAGGTGAACCCCAACGACGCGCGCCCACGGTCCTGCGAGAAGCCACCAGTCCACGCTTGCACGTCCCGCATCTCAGCCTCACGCTGCAGTTCCAACCCAGTCTCATCGAGACCGTACAACACCGTCAGAACCGTGCCAACGTTCTCGTCATTCACATCGAATCCCCGTGAGACGATATGTACCGTTATCCCAGCATCAGTAGCCTCTCGAATCCGATCGGAAATCACGCCGGGTGACTGGCCGAACACGCTGAAGTTGTAAACGAAGAGGTGAGGAATGTCGTCACGTAACGCAACCTGAATCGCACCGTCAGCATTACTGCCGTCTTGTGCGCACGACCATGACACCCAACCCGGTCCAACGCGAGCTGGGTTCTGGTCAGCCTCATTATCGACTACACGACGGACGATCTTACTTCTCTCCGTTGCGCCAACACCCGCATCAGCAACAGTATCTGCTGCCGCGAGGACCTCGCGCAGATGAGATTCTTGCAGGCTCAGAGTAGCCGCGCGAGTCAACGCGATGAACGATTCACTGTCATTCTCTTCGCTATTCACCTCCGGTTCAACGACATCTGTAATCTCTAACTGTGTCATCTTATTCTACGGTTAAAATTTCTGCGCGTGGTGGTATAAGGTTTCGCGGGGGGTTTTCGCGGGCATAGTTCAACACGTTCGCAGAAACCCCCTGCGGAAAGAAAACACCGGCGCGAAATCCCCCCGCGAAAGTAGAACCCCGACTGCAGAAACCCCCCGCAGAAACCAATCCACTACCCCATATCAGAAAATTGAGTATTGAAACCATCGCGCAGCTTCTAAGAGCTTTAGAACCTGCGCCAAGTGAGCTGTGGTCGTGAAATGCGTTTGGCGCAGGTCTATACCGGCCGATTTCGTCCGAAGAGGGTGTTTGGTGTAGTAGGGGTGGGGGATTTACCCCTCAAGAGAGTGATACGTTTGCCACTGGGGCGGGTATCCGCTCACACGCCGGTAGGCTCCACCGGGAGAAGGTGTTACGGGATGCACTGTAGCGATTCACAAAGGAGCGTTACGCGAATCAATGCAAAATAACGGAATCAGTCATCCGGCGAGAAATCACCGCGAATCGAGCCACGGTAGCTAAGGTGGGTATAAGACCGTGGCAAGCGATCTAAGGCGGTAACTGGCGTTTGCCACGGTTCTATATCGGCCGATTTCATCCAAAGATGGGTGTTGATGTAGATGGGATCTACCCTGGCAGCGACGCAGTCAGTGGTGTGCTCAAGCGCCGGTAGGCTCCGAGGGGGTGTCGGTTCCCCCTTGGGGTGCCGGCGGACGATCGTAGGCCGGGGTGACCAGTCAAAACTCGACTCGTGGCTGGGTGGCGACGACGGGCGGGGTGCCTTGATGCGCGATGGATTGTCAATCGATGCCAGCTCACACGCCGTATGGCTTAATCGAACAAGCGCTGATACCTGGGGTACAGGTAGGCAACCACGCCCAAGGGTGCCAGTCACGACCGCGACCGTGTAGGGTAACAACGACGCCGAGTAACAACCGGCGGTACTGTTCTTGTCAACGTTCACAATCGCGCCAACCACATTAGGAGCTCTACAATCCACCACACGACGACGCACAGCCACGCGTCCCCACGCAGGGACGAGACGCTCAACACGCTCACGGCGACGACAGGACCCACACGACCGCGAGTGCAATGCAGTGCAGGTGTGACCGTCAGTGACCGTGTAGTGGTGGTGAAGGCAATCGACCCTTCACAGGAGACTCACTACACGACACATGCGAGCGTAGCCGACGCGCCCTCTTCGCACCAACGATCCAAATGACCCGATTTACACAATCTCACACGCGATTCACAGAGATTTACGTCACAGTGTCAAACGATAATCGAAATACGGCGGAAGGGTGAAGGCAGATTTTACAGATTTTACGTCTCTCAGATAAGGGGAGGTATACATAGAGATGCCTCTACAGAACCACCGAGAGCCCGGGGGAGAGAGAGTCTCGCGCATACCCATCTAAATGAAAAGTGTAAAACCCGTAAAATCTGTAAAACAACACTCTAAACCACTCCATTGAGTCGTGTAGCGCCTGATTTCGTTTTACACTCTCAGTCAAGTGGATGTAAAATCGGTTGAAGATTTGTAAAATCGTCGGAGCAGGTGAAGGGGGTCAAGTCAACGGTGGATGGGCGTCGGTATGGATTATTCGGATCTTCGCCCGTAATCTCATTAATATATCTACCGATGACTACCTGGGTGAGGATTGTAGTCATTGAGTAGAGCGGGTTTAACGCTCGAATCCTATATCCACTAAAACCCCTTCCGCGAGCTTTTATAAGAGTCAGACCCCTATGTGGTGATACACTCGGAGATCCGGACGAAACTCTCACCGTCCCCCCACTGCGGTTGCATCCATCGACGCCTCTGGCGATGCAAAGTACTTGATCCCGGGGTGACCACGAGGGTCGCCCGGGTCCGCCGAGTGCCCTTAACCAGGGTGCACTCAGATTGACATACGAGACCAAACCTAATAAAAGTGGTCGCACCGAATCTGGAAAACCAGCGCTGATCCTGTTGAGAGACGGGAAAACCATCGAAGCAGCCCACCAATTCGTCAACACGGACAGGCAACTCTGCGTTGATGATGCCAGCTCCCTGGAGGTGCTCGCCTAATGCCAGGGAAACTCATCGAGTACGACGGCGCGGTGTGGAAGATCGACACGATGAACGCAGAATTCGCGCGTCTGCACCCAGCGGCCGGGAATCCCGGTGCGCCGGTTGTGGTTGCGCGTAACGCTATCGTTCATGTTACAGGGGGTGAAGAAGAGTGGTAGACGACGAGAACCTGAACCCCCGTCTCGGTGAAGACAACGACCGGGATAGCGACGTGTTGCACGTTAATTTCTCTGTGAAGCAGTCATCCCGCTTCACGCCCGGTGATGCCGCATGACGTTCCATGTCACCGCGTGCAGCACCTGTCAAGCCCACTGGGTCGTCGAGAATTTCCGCCGGAACGACACGGTCACATGCCCGGCGTGCGGCAGCACACGCGACACAGATAAGCACCGGTCGCTCGCCCAAGCAGACGATCGAGACACCGCGTGCGAACTTCGAGCCAAGATTCTCGCCGACCGAGCCGGCGAACGTGAAGCGTACGCGAACACAGGTACATACGCTGAAACTTGGGACGAGATCGATATCACCGAACCCGAAGACCAAGACGCGTTCCCCGGCGCGCTCACCGACACGATCACCGAGCATCGAGAAAAATACGGCGACCTCGTCTCCCTCACCCCGGTCCACGCCGACGCATTCGAAGACCAAGTGGACATCGCGCTCACCGAGCACCGCGACAAGTACAGTACCCGGGCCGAGGAAATCGCCGGGACAATCGGACGGAACGAACACACGCCCGACACGCCAACCAGCGCTCACACTGGGCTCACCGGAACCGGGCACCACCCCGCCCACCCCGCCACCAGCCGACACGCCCGACAACACCGGCCTCACCGCAACACGGCAACACACCACCGGAACCATAACCGTCACAGGAAGCCAACCCGTCACCGAACTCTGGAACGAAATCACCGCGAACGAAGCAGTGCAGCACTACTTCCTCAACGCCATCGGAACCGTCACCGGACGAAGCTACAACGAACTCGAAACGCTACTCAACACCGTCGGAATCACTGAAACACCACTCAACGGGCACGGAACACGATCACTCCTCCACGAACACCGTCGCCGTCACACGCAAACCACCGCGTGGAAACTCCTCACCGTTCTCCGCGAGCTCGGCACCGGGCACAGCACCACCGACGACATTCACGCCGCTGCACAGTTATTCCGATTCGCCACAACCACACACGACGACACGCAAACCACCGCACCAACGATCGCCGTCGAAATCACGCCCGGTGAATTCGAAGCGCTCGACCGGCAGCAACGCACCAACATTTGCGAGCTCATCGGGATACTCAGCAAAGCATTCGACATCAAACTCGTCACCACGAGAGTCACGGAAGCGTTCATCCGTCACCACCACCGCGATCACCTGCCCGGCGTTAGCGAATGGGCGAACGCACACCACCCAGAAAGCCGCATCGACGACGCGCTCACCGACCTCAACGCAGACGACACTGAAACGCAAATCCTTCGCGCGCTCGACGACACTCCCGGGCACACACTCTCCTACCACGAAACGCACGCAACCCTGGAAACCAGTCGTTCACGCGTCAGGCAATGCATTTCCACGCTCAAAGACTACGGACTCATCGAAACGTACAACCCGGACTCCGCGAAGAAAATCACGCTGCTCAACGCCGGCGAAGAAGTCCTCACGTATTTCAACCAACACGACGGCCGGCAAACCACCCTGCAAAACAGCGTTAGCGGAACCCCAAATTCCTCACGACAGAGACGTGTACCGCGACAGCGCCCCGGCGACCACCCGGCAGGGGACCGCACTGGCACCGACGACCGCACCACCGACAGCCCCGGTTCAACGACCGCACCGTACCGGACTGTGTACCTCAACCGGGCGGATCACGCTGCGATAGCCGCTTGCGGCAGTGATTCGAGTGGTGTGACGGTCGTGGACACCGGTGTTTCCGATGTTGATTCGCGGTCACGGTTCGTGTCGATGGATGACCGGCGTGGTGAAGCGGTCGTGTCTGTTCACGCGACGAACCCGTTAGACTACACGGTGTCTATTGCTGTGGCGTTAGCGTCACCGCGTCTGGTGGATGCTGCGCTTGGTGAACGGACGCTTGACCGGGTTCTCGATGAGGTGCCTAGTGAAGTGTTGCGTCGGGTCCGTCAAATCGGGTATTTGACTGATGACGTGTTAGCGGACGGTGAGTCGTTCCGGGATATGCTGGTGCAGTGGGGTGAGGATATCGAAATGATGACGAAGAAACTCCACCACGGTGAGTACGATGAGCGGACGGAGTTCGTTGGTGAGATCGTTAGTGAATCGCACGGGCTGGCCGGGTCTATCGTGCATTTACTCGATGCAGCTGGCGTGGATTTGATTCGAGATGTTCGCGTACCGGCCGGAGTGAATTCCGGGAAGCTCGCTGATCTCGGTAAATCGATCGCACATTCCGTGTTAGTGCAGTCACGCTACCAGTCGCATGCGGCATTCCGGCAATTGTTCGAGGAGCGTGAGGAGAAGCGAGCGTCGGCGTTCAGTGTGGAAGTTGATGCGGCTGATCCGCACGGGAGTTTCATCGGGTCGATGGTTGTTCGTGGCGGGTCGGCGTCACGGTTACAGGAAGTGTTAGAGAGTGAGTTGGAGGGCGTGTCTCCGCACGAGGATGCTCCGGAGTTCGTTGTGCCGGTGAACGTGACGAGTGGTGTGTCGAGAGAGATGGTTGCGGTGACGGTTGCTCGTGTCCTCGGACCGAAGAACTTGCGTGCGCCTCGAAGGATCGTGTCGGTGCTTGATGCGGTTGTTGAGTCGCCGTTCGCGGTCGCTGCGGCGTTACAACAGTTAGGGGCAGAGTCATCGGTTCGAGAGATGGATGGGGCGGAACTCCGGTTTGTGTTACGTCAGGTCCCATCACGAGACGTGTTGCCCGGGTTACCACGGAGTGCTGGGGAGATCGTGTCGGCGTTAGTTCACGCGGATCGTGTGTTGTCGCAGACGGAGTTGTGTGACCGGGCTGGTGTGTCGGCCCAGACGGTTCGGAATCACGCGTCGGTGTTGGAGGCGACCGGGCTGGTGAGCCGTGACGGTGCTGGGTGGCGAGTCCAGTTGTCGTTCCGCGTTGAGCGTGGTGAGATGGTGTTGCCAGTGACGGATGTCGCGTGTGAAGACGTGGAGGGTGGGGTTCGACGTGTTGTTGCTGCGATTCCCGGGTCATGTGAGGAGGATGTTGGGCGTGGATCGAGCGTGTCGGTTGTTCGCGCGGAGGTTGTGGTTGGCGGGGTGGTGGAGCAAATGTCGGTTCTGGCGGGTGTGGATGAACCGGATGATGACATCGAGCGCAGTCCCGGTGACGGTGTTGGTGCTGGTGCCTGTGACGGTGTCGGTGGTTCGGGTGGTGGTGCGGAGATTGATTTGGATTTCAGTGATGTGTCGATCCCGGGGGCGGTGGCTTGTGATTGATGAGGCGTACCACGCAGTCGTAGACGCCCACGCGCCGGACTATCGGGATTCGCACATCGACCCGGGAGCGATGCTGTTAGCGTGTCTGCATGCCGAAGAGGCGGGTGACGTGCCGGGGAACGCACGGCCGCCGGAGACGGCGCTGGCACCTGTCGCGGACGAATTGCTCGACGGTGAGGTTACAGACCTCACGGAGAGTCAGCGTAGTGTCGTTGAGGATGCGTATGAGTCGCTCACACCGCAGAGAGCGCGTGAGCCTGTACTGCAGGAACGAGGTAACTGAAATTGTCAACTAACACTAACACGACGGCGAAATGGCAATCGGGTACCGGTGACCTGTCACGGAGGACTGCAATGCTGGTCAGCTCGCACTGGGACGAAGTCACTCGGCACCTCACTCCTCCGGGGATCGCGTGGGAATGGTCTGAATGTGGTCTCTCACACCGAACGCAGACGATCCTCAAGGGACAAGGGCTCATTAAGCGCGCTCCGGGTGGCGAGCGCTGGATGACGACGATGAAATTGTGGTGCTATGTGATTGCGAAGGCTGCGGACGATGAGACGATCGGCGCGGAAGTTCGAGGGCAGGAAACACTGGATGTCACGCCGGACACATCGACTACAACACGGTTCCTGCACCACAACACGACCACAACACCGTCTCTGTCACGGGAGTGGCAATCGACGCTCAACGGCGATGTCACGAGTGTCACGCGTGACACAGACAAAGATCAAGAAGAGATGCGGGAGCCGTGGCGCAAGGATCCGATGTGGTCGAAACCAACATCGCGCGACTTCGCGGCGAATCACCCGGCGCAGACCGAGTTAACGGCATGGGTGACAGAGGGCGGCAGCAAAGTGGAGGACTGGGCCGTCGACACAACTGGACCCGAGGCCGAGTTGTCGCAGCCGAACGGTCGCGTGTACTACCCAGCTACATCAGCGAATCCGGGTGGGAAGCAGGCAACGCTCACAGCGTTCACACCTCGTCAGTGGGGCGTGACCGTCCCAGGGCAACCACTACACCGATCCTGACTGCCGACGCCGCTTTTTTGTCAACGTCGTTTTCACGGTAGATGATGTGTGAGTATCCGGAGATTCAAGTAGGCGAGGTTACGTCGACAAACTGCCGGACGAAGTGGCGCTCCGGCACCCCAGAGAGAGAGAGAGAGAGTGGCCACGGCCGTGGTGGGTCGTGGTATCTCGTTCGGCCGGGTCGGTCGTGGTGGACCGATCCGTTCGGATGCCGTAGTGTCCCCCTCCATCTTACCTACTCGTGCGTGGATATTCTGTCCGGTCAATAACTCCGATGAGTGCTGGAAACCGGTTGGTCCGAACAAAGGCAGTGCCCACCCACCGTTTCTACTCACTGAGGTTGCCCAATGTCGTCACCCAGTGTTATCTGCCGGGATGGCCACCTAATATTGGCATCTATGGGGGCCATCTACTGTTATCGCCCACTGTGGTCATCCAATGTTATCGCCCACTGTGGTCAGTAAATGTGGCCGTGTAGTGGGAGTATGAAAGACCGGTACTCAATAGGGCCAGTATTAACGGTTACACAGAGTTCTCACAGATTCAGCATCTCCAAGAAGAGCTATCGTTCCTCGATGCAGCCTGACTGCGATGAGGCAGTAAGCAAAAGTTGAAGTTGCCAACTTCCGGTGATTGGTGTATGGCTATTAATGGTGATGACGGGAAATTCGAAAAGAGCCTCTGGCAATCTGCCGAGGGGCTTCGCGGGCCCGTCGAATCTGCTGAGTACAAGCACATCGTTCTCGGTCTCCTTTTCGAGAAGTACATGTCGGACGCGTTCGAGCAGCGCCGCAAGGAGCTGCGGGAGCTGACGCACGATGAGGATTCGATGTACTACTGCGGGGATGACGATGAAGAGCGTCAGTTCATTCTGGAGGACAAGGACGCATACCACGGTGAGAATGTCTTCTACGTGCCCGAGGAAGCACGATGGGAGTACCTCATAGACAGTGCGACAGACCCTGACATCGGCGCACAGATCGACGATGCAATGCGAGCCATCGAGGAAGAGAATGCGGACCGTCTCGACGGGATGCTGCCCAAGCGTTATTCACGGATTCCTCAGGACACGTTGGAAGGGCTGCTGAATGAATTTGCCGAGCTTGACCTTGGGAACGGTAAAGACACTCAGGACGAGGACGTCTTCGGACGTGTTTACGAGTATTTCATCAAGGAGTTTGCACGACAGGAGGGACACCGTGGAGGGGAGTTTTACACCCCGAAGCACGTAGTCGAACTACTCGTTGAGATCTTGGAGCCTTTCGAGGGACGTATCTTCGACCCATTCTGTGGCTCTGGTGGGATGTTCGTTCAGAGTCATAAATTCTTAGAGCGAAAGGGTGGGGACGAGAGCCAGGTGTCCATTTACGGGCAGGAGGTTAACGACGCCACTTGGCGTATCTGTAAGATGAACCTCTATCTCCGAGGTATCGACGGGAACATCCAACTCGGAGACAGTATCCGGAACGACCAGTTCCCCAACCTCCATGCAGACAAGATCATCACGAACCCACCGTTCAATATGAGCGAGTGGGGGAAAGATACTGTTTCTGAAGAAGATCCCCGTTTCGAATATGGTCTTCCACCTTCAAGCAATGCGAATTTTGGATTTATTCAACATATGCTCTATCATCTTGATGAGACAGGAATGGCAGGAACTGTTATGGCGAATGGTTCGATGTCTGTCCGAGGCAAAGAAGGAGAAATTCGGAAAGGTATTGTTGAAGACGATTTACTTGATGCCGTAATTGCGCTTCCGGGGGGATTGTTCTATACTACTGGGATCCCGGTATGTCTCTGGATACTCTCGAAAGGAAAAGAATCAGATCAATACCGAAATCGGAGTGGAGAAACTCTATTCATAAACGCAAGCGAATACTATGAATCGGTTGACACAACTCAAAACAGATTGACACCAACACATATTGAGACCATTGCCGATACTGTCCGTTCTTATCGGGGAGAGGAGGGAGTAAGCGATTATGAAGATGAAACTGGGTTTTGTAGTGTGTCAACAGTTGATGAAATAGCAGAAAATGACTATGTCATCACTCCTGGGAGATATGTCGGGATTAAGGAAGCAGACGGAGACGGTATACCATATGAAGTGAAAATGGAAGAGATATCTGCTGAATTGCGGGAGAAATTTAAAAGAACAAACGAGTTACAGAACAAGATTGAATCAAACATAGAGGAGTTAGGATTTTGAGCGACCAAGAGAATCTCGACACGTTTCTATCCGGGAATATGACTGATCAGAACGATTCGTGGGAGAAGCATTCGATTCAAGAAGTTTGTGAAGTAAACCCTGATTCGGTGAATTCGGAGGGATTCCAATATGACGATATGATTTATCTCACCATATCAAATGTGGGAAGAGGGTATATTTCTGATACAGATCACCACCTAGTCTCTGACGCTCCCAGTCGAGCAAAGCGATGGGTTGATGAAGGGGATACCGTCATTTCTACAGTTCGGCCGGGACGAGAACAATATACGTATATTGAAAACCCACCAGAGAATCTCGTAGCCTCAACGGGATTTGTAGTCCTCCGGCCTAAAAATTCGGATAAATTGTTGCCTCGTTATCTTTACTACGCAACTACAACTCCGGATTTTGTCAAATATATGGTGGTCAACGCTACTGGTAGTGCTTATCCCTCTACAAATCTCTCAGAGATTCGTGAAGGGGAAATTCCAATCCCGCCAATTCAAATCCAGCAACAAATAGTTGAAATTCTTATGCCACTTGGTGAAAAAATGTCTTTGAATACACAACTGATGGAGAAATGTGAAGAATTAGCAGAAACTATCTTCGGTAACGGAATGAAAAATGCCTGGGATACGAATGAAAATGTAGAATTCAAAGATATTTGTGATATGTCTAGTGGCGGTCCTCGTAAGAGTACTGATGATTATATCGGGGAGGAACATCTGTGGTTAACCCCATCAGATGTTACAGAAAGTGGCAGGACTGTAGTATATCAAACCGAACGGAGATTGAACGACCGCGCTCTTCAGGAGACAAACGTTGATCTGATGCCTGAGAATACGATCTTCCTTTCCAGTCGAGCTACTATTGGGGAAGTAGTTATTAATAGGACGCCAATGGCCATGAATCAGGGGTTCATAGCGCTGCAGCCAAAACGACATATCCCACCACATTTTCTTCTAAATCTTGTTCGGTCAAAGAAGGCCGAGATCTCGGCATTAGCCAGTGGGAGTACATATCCTGAAATTAGTCAACGTGCATTTGGTAGTATAGAGACTCAATTACCCACCCAGGAGCAAATGGATGAATATGAGAGGACAGTGGAACCTCTGTATGATCAAGTATATTCTCTTCAAAGTGAAAATCAGTCACTCAACAAATTGTATGACGAACTCCACCCCCGACTCATATCGGGGGAGGTTATACCCCGAAATACTTGTCAGTAGACATTCCAACGTAAGGTGTTAGAATGGGACTGGACGAACTCTCACTCTCAGAGAAGCCTGCCATTGAGATTCTTGAAAATCTCGGTTATGACCATCTCGCTGGTTCGGAATTGAATGAAGAGCGTCATTCAACTTCTGAAGTCGTTCTTCGCGGTCGTCTTGAAAACCAACTTCAGACGATCAATCCAGATATCCCTAAGAAAGCTATAGACGAAGCTCTCCGGCAACTCACAAGTACACAATCTCCTAATCTTATTGATGACAATCAAGTTTTACATTCACAATTAGTCAACGGAGTCCAGGTAGAATTTGAAAAGAACGGAGAACAAGTTGGACGGTTCGTTGATCCTATTGATTTTGAATACCCTGAGAATAATGATTGGTTGATCTCTACCCAATACACAGTTCAGGTTGGTGACAATCCACAAAGACGGCCAGATATGATAATCTTCGTCAACGGACTTCCCATCGGTGTGCTTGAGTTCAAGAACCCGACTGACCCGAAGGCGACACTCGAAAACGCATATAACCAAGTCAATAACCGCTACCGTAACGACATCTCCCCCCTCCTCCGCTACAACGAAGTGATTGGTCTGGCGGACATGAATGAGGCCCGGATTGGCTGCCTCGATGCGGGTTGGCAGTGGTACCGCCCCTGGCGATATGTCGAAAATGAAGGCGATGAGCGAGACGGCCTGCCCGAACAAGAGGTCCTACTTCGGGGCGTGTTCGATAAGGAACGTCTCTTAGATCTAATTGAGAACTTCATCCTCTTCAGCAAAGTGGACGGAAAGCCCGTGAAGATGCTGGCAGGATATCACCAGTTCTACGGTGTCCGAGAGGCCGTCGAAAGCGCGAAGAGTACCCAGGGAGACGACTTGGGCCGTATCGGTGTCTATTGGCATACTCAGGGCTCCGGAAAATCGCTCTCAATGGTCTACTTCGTCAGGAAGATCCGGCGAAGCAGTGAGTTCGGGAACCCGACATTCGTTGTTGTCACCGACCGGAACGAGTTGGACGAGCAGATCACGCACACGTTCAGCGACGCCGGGTACAACGTGAGCTGGGCCAATACCATTGCAGACCTGCGTAACAAACTCGACCGGCAAGCTGGCGGGCTGATCTTCACGACAATACAGAAATTCCAGACACAGGAGGGTGAGAGAGAGCACCCCGTCGTCAACGAACGCGAAGACGTGATTGTGATGGCAGACGAGGCTCACCGTTCACAGACCAAAGAGTTGGGAGAGAATCTGCGAGATGCACTCCCCAATGCTTCCTTCATCGGGTTCACTGCCACCCCAATTCACGACGGTGACAACGCGACCCGAATGACGTTCGGGGAGTACGTCAGCCAGTACACTATCGACCGGTCTGAGGAAGACGGTTCAACCGTCCCGATTTACTACGAATCTCGCTTTGCAAAACTCCAACTCAATAAGGAGGCGATCAGTGAATCGGTGCGAGAGTTACTCAACTCCGGTGATGAGGAACTAGAGAACGAGCTCGTCGAGAAGTGGACTAACCTTCGTCGGATCATCGAGACCGCCGATGACCGTCTCGAAAAGATTGCGGGCGACATCGTCGGCCACTACAACGACCGCGAGATCGAGGGGAAGGCGATGGTTGTCTCCATTAGTCGGAAGGCTGCGGTCAAATACAAACGATATATTGAACAGCAGCCTGATGCCCCGGAAGTTGGTGTGGTCATCTCGGAGCCAGAGGAGCACATCGACGACCCCGTGAGTGAAGGAAAGCTCAAACGCCGGTTCAAGGATCCAGACGACCCTCTCAAGATAATCGTCGTCTGCGATAAGTGGACGACTGGCTTCGATTGCCCACCACTGCATACCCTCTACATCGACCGGCCGATGAAGAACCACAACCTGCTCCAGGCGATAGGGAGGGTGAACCGGGTCTACAAGGACAAACCAGGTGGGCTCGTGGTTGACTACATCGGCATTGCAGAGGATCTGCGCCAAGCCCTGGACAAGTACACGTCCGACATCCAGGAGATGGCGATGGTCGATGTCGAAACTGCCGTTGAGGTGATGCAACAAAAGCATCACAAGGTTTCTCGATACCTCTCACGGATTGATTACGAGGGCTGGCAGGAACTCAGCGAACTCGAATTGTCTCGTCTCATCCATCGTGCCGAGAGTGAGGTCATCGCTACCGAAGAGAAACAAGAAGAGTTCATGCAGGCCGTGGCGGAACTCAAGCGCGCCTTTGCGTTGGTGACTCCGCACAACGCAGCCAGTGAAATACGTTCTGACTTACTCTTTTTCGAGGCAGTGCGAGACAGTCTCCGATCCTTGGAGAGTGAGGACTCGACCAAGGATGAGGAATTAGACTCGGCGATGAAGAAGTTAATCGCGGAGGGGGTCACTGCTGACGATGTCGTGTCGGTCGCTGGCTTTGATAAATGGAAGTCAGAGGAACCGATCGTTAGCGATGAGTTCCTCTCTGATGTTGAACGTGTTGAGCAGCCGGAGCTACAGGTGAAGATGCTTGAGAAGTTGCTCCGAAATGAGATATCCACCCGGAAGCAACAGAATCTCGCAAAGTACGATTCCTTCGAGGAAGAACTAGAGGAGACTCTAAACGAGTACAATAACCAATTTCTAACCACTGAAGAAGTGATTGAGGAGTTGAGGAATTACGCAGAGGAACTCCAACAAGAGGATCGCCGAAAGGAGCGTCTGGGTCTGACCGCCGAGGAATTGGCATTCTACGACGCAATATCGACGAATAGTGAAACGGAGATCGATGATGAGCAACTACAGGAGATTGCTCAAGAGGTTTGCGAGATGCTGAAAGAGAACGTGAATATCGACTGGACGAACCGGAAGGCTATGCGTTCGAAATTGAAGACGAGGGTGAAGGGACTGCTCAGAAAGAATGGCCTCTCGCATGACGATTATCAGTCGCTTGTGGAACCGATTGTGCACCAGGCAGAGGCCCTTTATGGAGATGTCTCAGCGGGCGTTCGGTCGTAGAATTCAAATCTAAGATTGGTTGTCTTTCTGCGCTTACTTCTTGGGTGCGTCATGATATCAGGAAAACGTTCATCACCAAGTGAAGGGTGGTCATGATTATGTCTATCTCGAATTTCAGGCAAGAACTCCGAGAAATCGAAGGGGTGTCACGGGTTGCCGAGCTCGCAGACGGCGTGTTGTTGATTGACGGGTCGGAAACTCTTCTCGTAGTGTATGGCGAATCTTATCGAACGGATCATCATTCTGACGATCGTCTGGAAGTGATTGAAGAAGAATTTGATGCGGCAGATTACTTGCTCATCTCGATAGAAGGTGCTGTACTTTTGCTGGAGGGAACCATCAATAATTTCGACGTTTCCTATCTCCCTGCGCATCTTGGTGGTGTTGAACTAGATGGGATTCAATCAGCTGTGAGTAGTCTCATAACGGGTACTCTTGAACGGGAGCGGCTTCAGATGGACTACCTCTCGGAAGATGAACGATACAGCGTCATGGAGCTCCTCGAACAGGTATTGGCTGCAAATCTAACGACCTACTATACGCCACGAGAAGTTGCGAGCCTCGTCGCAAATTGGGTAACTGCCGGTGACCGAACGTCGGTTCTCGATGCCGCGTGTGGAAGTGGTGAACTCCTCACAGCTGCAATCGATGCCATTGATGAGCCGACGTATTCCATGGGAGTGGACCAGAACGGATTAGCGTGTGCGATTACGGAAACACGAGTTCGTGAACGGGGAATCACAGACTGGCAAATCCGTACTGACAACTTCTTCTCTATACTTGATGAAGTCTCTACCGATCCACAACGTTCGCTTGACCAGTATCCGAGCTCGGACGAAGAGAGAAATCCGTTACCAGAAACTGGATTCGACTGTGTCGTAGCTCATCCGCCAGAAGGCCGCAGTCCTGGAAAAAGCGAAGATCGAAATAATTCGAATATGAGGTCGCACTCACGGATTGAGCATCAGTTTGTGAATGCAGCGTGCCAGTTATTGGCTGATTCGGGCCGAGGTTGTTTCGTACTGCCGTCCCACGCTGTCCGCAATCTTCGGGAACGGGTTCTCCCAGACGGCGTCGTACTCAAGAGGCTAGTCAAACTCCCCGAAATAACGTTCCCAATCGTCGGGGTTGAGCCAGTAATAGCGTGTGTCGAGCGAACTTCGGGTGAATCAGAAATCGGGATTCTGAATGTAACCTCATTCGATAACCTTGACCGTGTTTGTGGAGCAGTACATTCGATAGCAGCGGCTAAGACCGTCGATAACGTCAATGCTGTAAGCGTCCATTCGGATATATCTACAACGACGCTCCGTACGCTCCTAGATGCACCCGGCGCGGCTCCGTTCTTCACGGGCAATCTCCCGACGCTTGAGGATGTCACCGAAAGAATCGCAAGAGGGATGACGACTGGCCATAATCAAGGTTTCTACTTCGATGAGGAGCAGTGTGCAGATTCAGGGATCGATGATAGGTTTTTCACTCCTGTTATCAAATCGGTTCCTGAAGAAAATCCGATCACTAGCGAACATATCGACTACTATCTTTTCGATCTTCGTGAGTTTATCGAGGAAAACAATCTCGATGCAAGGAATATTGACGAGGTTCTCACGGCACTCGAACCTATTGATGCCAAAGCTGCTGAACACGTCGAAGAAAAGATTGCTCCAGTAGTACGCGAACGACACGGGTTGAACGGAGTCCTACCACGCTCAATATCAATAACCAATCCTGACCTTGTCACAGGAGCTACTACGTCCGAGGTAACTTGGTACCAGATCGAAGTCGATGCGGACGAAGTGCTCTATGATAATCGAGTGGTAGGAATCTCTTGCAAAGAAACACCAAGCCCAGACGCTATTCAGACGCTCCTAAATACACCGTTGTACCAGCGGCTAAACAAAGCGCAACTCCCGAATTTCGACGCCGACTACGTCCAAGTACAGACACAGCCACTACGACACCTCCCAGTTTTTATCAAGCAGCTAAGTAAGGAAACACTTGACCGGCTCAACGCGCTCAGCCCCTACGGTTCTCAAGAATCCCGGGAAACTGCTCGGACGATTATTCTCGAAGGTGTTGACTCCGCTTATAGGCCTGCTATTTCGGAAACGTATGATTCTGTATCTCCTCTATCAACGTTAACTGGGTACGAAACCCAAATCGAGCAGCTCCAAGCAGCCCTCGATCAGATTGCCGAGATAGATGACCGGGATACTCACCTTGTTGATGAAGAAATGATTTCTCGACTGGAAGAGACGTTCCGGTCCGCAGAATTATTTACGTCCCGTGAACGGCTGGTTGCAGAATTGTTGGCAGTGTATTCTGAAGGCCGGTACTGGTCGTTTATGGGCGGAACGGCTTCGCAGTTCGAAGGTATGCTTCAGGATTACGTCGAAAGTACTGGTGGGCGGGTCGATGAACGGGAAACAGAAGAAGGGAATACTCGGCTTGAGTATCGATACAGAGACGCGGATTGGAAGCCACTACGTCTGAAAGTTCTGCTCGATGACTTTTTCAGCGGAGAATTGTTGGAGGTTATGCAGAGCGTCCGGGAACAACGAAACGAGATTGCACATGGACGTCTTCTGGAGGACCCTGAGCTCAATGCAGATATCATTCTCCTATCCTTCTTCGTGTTCACCTACGCCTTGTTAACCGAGTATAACGAGTATCTCGGAGCCGAAGACGCCTCAAGGTAGGGCCATCCCTTTGTTTCTCACTTGGACATAACGCCTCAAAGTCTCGCTTTTTATACTAGTCCATTTCCCACCGCAGCATGAGAAGCCCCAGTCCCACGGGACGTACGGAAAGCGTCCGGGTGCTGATACACCCGAACTGGGTTTCTCAGCTAGTAGCCAACAAAACCCATGAGCAAGCACGCTTCGCGTCCGTTCGAATCCAACGGACCCCAGTCGCAGAGACATCGTAATCGCATGCCGGTGCAGACATTCTGGTTAATGAGTTAAGTACAGTTAGTGACCGCACGGTGAGAGCGCTCAGTGTATCTACAGAGCGTGATCCCTCAATGTTACCACCCGGTGTGCCTACCCACTGTTATCGCTCACTGTTATCGCTCACTGTTATTACTCGGCGTGCTCACAGTGAGTGGCCATCCCCTATGCCCGGTAGAGATTATCGCTGACAGATATCCCCTGGTGTATTCATAGTATCACGGCTTGTGATACGATGGTACCGATTCTATTGACTGGTTGAGACGTTTCGGTAGAGTGAGTCGTGTTGATATTTTTGATTGAGTGATTCGATTGTGTTTGGAGCAGAAGCATTGACGAGTGAGGCCTTGCCACGTTACTATCGAAGGAGAATCGACTGCGAGAGAAGAGCTGGGGTGTGAATTGCGCTAGCGGATGCGGAGATCGAGGACGTGTTGGTTTCGGACAACCCCGAGCCAGTTACTGAGCCCGAAGACACAGACGAGCGGTCACTCACCGGTAATCGCTTCAACGAACCCGTCAACGGTGTCGGTGTACATGTCACCGTCCACGGCCAAGTACTGGATATACCAGGCACCAGGAACACTCCCGTGGCCGCGCTCAGTATCGTAGACGCTGTACTCTCGGTAGATTTTCTCAATTGTGACGCGACCATGAGTCCCGTGGATGTGGGTCGTGTTGGTGACGAGTTCCATACCACCCGTTCGATGCGATGTAGTTTGAACGCAAGGGTCTGGGTGCTCAGTGTTTTGAGAAGCCAACTGATGAGACGGGTTTATTGCTGACGAACCACCGCGCGATTCCCAAATGATAACCGCCAGATGGCATAGGGTTGTTAGAGAATATCTGCTGTAACCACGTCCCAAATGAAACCTTTCTATATTATTACTGGACTTGAAACCCTTGTCCGCAATTCCAGTTGTGGATGTGAAACTGGCAGAGGGGGATGACGTAAAGTTCCGGACACCCCCGTCAAACCCCATCTCGAAATCGGGTGAACAACGTGTGGGCAACTTTCCAACTTTATTTAGCCGTCAAGGAGCGACCGTCTACATACAAGACGAATGGCCGTCTCCAAACATCTGGAGCCGGGTCTCCAAGCCCGACACCCAGGATCCACACGGCAATGTCAGCAGTGGCTTCGATGTATGCACGCCAACGTATGTACCACCCAGACGAACGTGCATAGATTCGTCCTCGCCACCACCCATGTTGCCACGGCCGCGACACGGCGGAGAAGCACCGTATATAAACAGAACCGGGTTCAGTCACCGCAAATTCACGCTCTGACGACCCCCGTATGCACAACGCTTTATGACGACTGACCGCACCACTCTCCGACTCAACGACGACCGGAAGCGGTTGCTTGAGCAGGCGAGCACGATCGTAGCCTCCGACCCGGCGGATGACCCACCGATGTCGGACGTCATTGATGCCGCACTGACCCACCTCATCGAGTCACACGAGAACCTAGAGGATGTCCGCGATCACTACCCGGCGCAGCAGATTAAACATTGCTGCAACACGTCTGTGCTTAGACTGCGATACCGAACGTCTATCGAGTCGAAGTGGCGGTAGCTACGTCAACAGGCCACATATCGACGAAAGCCCGTAAGATTTTCCCACCGTCCGTTAAGATCGTCCACAGCCGGTACCTGCACGGCCTCTAACGGTAGATTCACCGACCTTGCTCCGCTGGCTCGCTGCCCGTTCGATTGCATCACCGAACTCGTCCGGATTCCAATCGACAATTTCTGCACCGTTCTCTTTCAATTTGTCCGGCACGTCCTCGTCGCTGATACTGTCATCCACCTTGATAGCCACTAGACCATTCCCGTCTTTCAGTGACCGTTCGATCTCATAGTCCACCCAGTCGCTGTCCTTCGTGTTCTCGCCTACTAAGACCACAGTGGTGGAGGTTCCCTTGATCTCATCCCGGATACACTGCTGGATGTACCCCCTGTTCGTGCTGTCAACAGGGTCGAGGAGGTGCCGGTCCTGAAACTCGACATTGACGTTCTTGTTCCATCGAAGCAGCCGGAAGCCCTTCGCTTTCATCCGGTCGCTTCCCTCGTAACTAATAAAGACTCGACGGGTGGTCATTATTTCATCCGGCCTGGTAAGCCATGCTTATTGACACAATGCTTCTATGCCTCTTGTGCTTTTCGTGTAGTGATCTCCCAGTACCGGTTCTCCTGGCTCGTGAGCGCCATCACCCGCTCGACAAACAGCTTCTCGGGATTCTCCGCGCCCTCGTATTCCTTCGTTCCGGTTTTGAACATTTGCTCTTCGCGTCGAAGTCCCTCAGCAGTAGTCCGATAGTTCATCCACTTCTTCTGATAGTTCAGGTACGATTCGAGGGCTTCCAGGATGATAAGTAGAACAGAGGCAATGATGATGGTATTCTTCCAGAACGCGCTGGATGTCACCGGGAACAACGTGACGGCGACCGGAAGAATCGCAGCTAAAGCAATCTGGGATATCTTCATCCCTCGATGATACTTCTTGTTGCTCATCGCCTTCGTATCATACCACTCGAATTGCGGCTTATAGAATTCTTCGTAGAATTCGTCGAATTTCTCTACCATATGAAATTCGCTGTCTTACAGAATGGATTCTTCTTCAATTTTGGTCCATCGATCGCTTAGGATCTGCTCAAGGTCGGTGCCCAGGTTCTCCGCAGCGATGAGAAGGTTAGAGACGATTTCTACTGTCTCCTCTTCCAAAACTTCGCGGGTGTTCATCGGTTCCATGTGGTCCAGCGATTCCATCGCGTTCGCCATACGACCCGCCGGAGAGGCCATTCGCGTGAACAGCCACTCTTTCAGCTCCTCCGAATCCATCACTTCATCGGAAGGATTCAGCGCGTCTCCCCATTCAGCGACTCCGTCTGCCTCAAGGCCGAACATCCCCTCCAGCTCACTTTGCAAGTCCAAGTTTAGTGTGTTCGCCGCTGCCAGTCCGACGATGAAGCTGTCAGCAAGCGTCTTTTCGATTTGATCAATCCGCATATCATCATCGGCATAGTCACGGGACATACGCCCCACGTATTTCGAAAAGTGGTGTACGTAGTGGTTCATCCTGTCCGGATACGGGAGTGTGAAGATATCGCGGTGATGCTCCTTATCGTGTTCCTGCTGCCGTTTCTGCAGGTCAAGTAGTGTGGTGTTGCTCATGTGTTGATCGCTCTTGCTGGAATAATCCCCCCACCATTATCACAGTTAGGGCACAGTTTCAGTGGAGCCTTATTTTCAAACTCGTGATCACATATTAGACAGAACCAGTCGGATACGCTCTCTGAGGCGATAAGAGATAGGTCAATATTCATCGTCTCCATTTTCGTTTCAAGAGTTTGCTTTGTTTCGTTATCCTCGCCGGCTTGCATCGTCCCGACGTAGCTTTGGACAGATTCCCAGTCGAATCCGGCTTCTCTCTCCCAAGTTGGGTATCGGTATTCGTGATACCGCTTGTTGATCAGTTCCAGTCGCCGGATCTCGTCGAGGTACTGTTGGGAACAGTCCTCCCGATCTTCGAAGAGACCAAGGAGAGTGTCGGTTGTCTCGGAGGAAATGAGTTTCTTTCTGAACCCGGTTAAAATCCCGTCGAACCCAGTTTCATCGGCTACGGTTTCGAAGCTGATCGGTGGGTAGATCCACTTCATCTCGTCCGCCACGAGACGGTAGTCGTCCTGGATGCTGCCGTTCCGGTAATTAGTGAGCAGCGGTGGACCCAGTGAGTACCAGCCGATATGGTAGTATCCGGCGAGATGACGCTCACCATTGATATTTGTGCAGAAGAAGAGGTAGGGTCGGTTGTTCTTCACCAGGCCGGATCGGATGTCCCGGGTGCAGGTAGAGCACAACCCGTAACTCATCGTCTCAAGGTTCGGGTCGCTCTTGTTGTCGTTGACCTTGGTCACCTCTCGAACAGGATATTTGCTGATCTCGTCCTCACAGTAGTAGAGTGTCAGATAGCTTTGGGCATCTTCCGATGCCTGATGCTCCTCCCACGAGCCGTTAGGGGGCGCGTAATCAGGAGCCCCATCGGATTCATACCTCATTTTACATCTCGGTTGACGTATTCTCCGCATAAAGTGTTTCTCCTACCGAATATTCAGTGAGGACATGTGTGTCGTAAGATTCAATGAGTCAACGATTGCCTTTCAGAGCATACGAGTAATGTCTGAGTCCTTGATACAGCCCGATGATATTCGGAATAGTCTCGATGAGGAATCTCTTGATCTGTTCTGGCAGTTCATCACCGAACGGCAGCAGGTATGGTATAGTCGGGTCATTGAAGGCCGACCGTCACCATGGACTGATGACGAGATTTTGCAGGAGTACCGATTCACGAACGTCTACCGCGAGCTGGATCCTGGGACACAGTACGTGATTCAGAACATCTTGGAGGTGGATGCCTCGCGTCAAGACAAGATTCTGAATGTGATGCTATACCGGTTAATCGGCCGGCTTGATACCCACGAGTATCTTGGGTTTCAGTCACTGGAAACATTCGATGCAGCAGAGTTCGAAGAGGAGCTGAAACATCGACGGGACAACTTAGAGGAGACGGTATTCACCGGAGCGTACATGGTGAGCGGCTACAATCAGATGGGTTCTTCTGATAAGGTGGAAAATGTAGCTGCGCTTTTCAATGAAATCACGGATGAGACAGAGTTCTTTGACAATATGCTTTCTACCGAATCGCTGGAAGAGGCCTACAAGCTAATCCGTTCACAGCACGGGTTCGGGAATTTCCTTTCGTACCAAGTTCTTGTCGATCTTCTGTACCCTGTAGACTACTACGATGGCGACTCTGTACTCTCGTTTTCTCCGGATGACTGGTCGGCTCCCGGTCCGGGTGCTCAGAAGGGGCTAAAACAGCTTGTCACAGAATTTAACGGTTATAACCGTCTTGACGTGATGCGGTGGCTCCGCCAAAACCAGCAACAGGAGTTCGAACGATTGGACCTGAACTTTCCCTACTTGGTGACAAAAGACGGGGACCGTTTGGAGTTGTCATTAGCAAATATCCAGAACTGCCTCTGTGAATTCTACAAGTACCATAAGATTCTGCACTCGAACGGCCGTGCCCGGCGCTGTTTCCGGAATACCGAAGCACGCTCATATGACGAACTGCGTGACTTGTATGAAGGATCACCTGTGATTAGCCTCCCAAACACCGCCGAATAGAGAATTTTATTTCGTACGCTCTTACCGGATACTGTAGAGGCAACATCTCGTCATTGACGACAAACACCGCGAGGTGGTGAATTTAATCCGAACCTCCATGCGATGCAGAGCCGACCCAGTCACCGGAGTTCTGGTGTCTTACTACGGAACTTCTCCGGGGTTATATCACACCAAAGTGGATCCTTGAATCCGAGCCATTCCTTATTATCCTTTTCTGCTCCGTCAGGATCATGACCACGGACGCAAAATTCACCAGCAAAGTCATCAGTGAGGTAGTACTGGCTAGAGCCGAATCGGTCATACGAACTAATTTGGAATGCTCGTGAGAGCAATCCTCCTGGGTCTGTGCCATCGATTATTACGACGTCATCGTGTTTTGACTCCCCCTCACCCCGGAAACGGAGTGAGTGAGCATTATTCGGGGACTCATTAAGCAACTCAACCTGACGCTCGCCTCTATGGTGTTCTAAGTCAATTACGTCGTTGACGGTGAAATGGCCAATCACATAGCGATGTTTTCGGCCTTCATTCTGAAGCCCCGCATAGAAGCCGAGAACATCCCCCTGACGTAGTTTTCTGAGTTCCCTACCGGTTCCGTTACTTCCTTTCTTGTCTCCAAAGGTAAGCGCCTCAAAATTCGGGTCTCGATGGAAAGGATGGTTATCGAGTTCGTCTCCTTGAATCCACTCCTCGTCTTTACTCGGCCGTATACGACAGAAGTAGGACGCTGCGGTCGTGTCTTGGTACGCGAATCCCCAATTCGCGTAGGTCATAGGTTCGGCTGTTCCGGTCTGTGTTTCAGGGATCGGGACGTACTCAAACGTCCCATCATCATAGACGGGGGGAAGTGGCTTCGTATTAGTGCCATCAGCTCCGATTCCAATTAGTAAAACCTTGGAGCCTTGATTTCCTTCAGACATACTCTCATCGACTCATCCCCTACTCATCAACTCAATGGAACCAGGCTTCAAGAATTATCACTACGCAGGATAATTCCTGAGAACATGCGTTCACTCAAAGAACACGACTACTCTATTGAAGCGGAACGGGGGGAAGAGCCTGACTCATCTGAGTTTAGAACACCCAATGACATCCAAGACTGGATGTCTAACAAAGCGAGAGACTATGCTGATGAATACGATGTAGAAGGCACAAATCCACGAGGCCGGTTCTACGTTGCAAAAACAATCGAGTATCAACCAGAGGCTGGGCTAACACAGACGGGAAGCGCTCCGGGATACCATGGCGGAACTTGGTCTCTGGCCACCTGTAAAAAGACAATGCGAGGGTACGGAACGGTTGACAGGCAATTTCGATCAAAAACAGAAGATGGCGTTCGACGTCCGAAGTACCCTTTCTTCGTAGCGGTTTTCGGAACTCGTGATCCGGATCGGTACCACACAACACCTCCAGAAGCACAGAAGCACCAGAATTGGCTTGCTTCGGTTGCTCTCGTAACTGCCGGTTTCGAGAGTATGGATGAAATGGCAGATTATATCTCGGAAAATCACTCCGAAGCTGCTCTACTCCATCGTCGAACTGCCGCGAGTGATAGTACTCCGCGTGCAAGGAACAGAGGCGATCTCCACGTTGATGACGACCACTCTGTAATGTATCCCCCAGAAGATCACCAACACGGACCCAACAAAACGGACACCTCCAGTTATTGTGGTTGCTCTCACCAACAGTCCAGGAATCGGAATCCGCTAAATCACGAGGACAACCAGCATAGTCACATCAAAATGGTTTCCGACCCAGGTGATTGGATCGCGTGGCGTCACCCGACTGTAGCATTTGAAGGTGGGTTGGAGCAAGGGAATCGAAAACTGGACGGGGGCTACGATTCACTAATTAGCAATCTTACATCAGTTGAATAGAGGTCCGCTGTACGTATCACCCAAGAGTAGCGATTAAGCCCCAGAAGTGCAACTTCGGTGCATGAGCATCAAGAGCGTTCGGGCGAAACACGACTCGCTCTTCGAGCAACTGGCGACATCTGAAGGCTCTTCACTCGCACCAAGCCGGATTGCCGGCCAATTTTATTGCGAAAAGAAGGTTGACCTCACACGCGAACACGGAGATATAGAAACCCCAGCAAAGACACGGGGCAGTAAGACTCACGAAAAAGCGGCAGAGGATTCCGAGGAGGTTTCTGACGAAGAATTCTGGAACACACTGGAGACTGGCGATCGACAAATAATCGTGGAGAGTCCGTTCGTTGGTGAGGCAGCCGACTTCCTCATCGGTGGAATCCCGGACGCCGTGCTCTTCGAGAGCCAGAAGCCACAGCTGATCTTTGAGCGAAAGACGACATCGAGACCAGATCACCTGTACAAGAATCAGAGTATCCAAGCGTGGCTTTACGGATTCATCCTCGATAGTTTGGGATTCGAGACAGACAATCTGAAGATTGCTATCCTCAGTCACGAACAATCACTTGCGCCCAAAAGTGGCAAGGAACTCCAACAGTCGATTATCGCCACCTATGACAAATGGGAGCTCGGAGACCAGGAGCTGACTGAGTCACCGAAATCTGTTCTTCATCTCTCCGAGTTTTCCAAGGTAGAGTACCTGGAGGATCTTAATTGGGCTCTCGGCTACTGGCGGGACGAACGTGAACCGATACCGACTAAGAAGGCTGGAAAGTGCCGTGCGTGCGAGTATAATGATGTCTGTCCGGATTCCCGGGCTTGAAAGCCATTACTATACATCTTGATCGTTCGTCAGAAGCGAAATCACCATAAACCGGTGATGAGATTGGCAAATATGGCATTAGTTTCCAGCCTTCCCTCTCGGCCCCTGACCGATGATGAACTATACGCCCTCCACACCAGCGGGAAGTTCGTCGCGGTGGTCCCGATTAACGCCGTCACAGATCCGGACAAAGACCGGAGGAGATCGTTAGTTGTAGGAGCAATCTTTGTCACGGAAAGCACTATCGTCTCAATCGAATACCTTCCGGATGATCGAAGTTGGTCGAAGGTATTCCAGGATGGAAATGGGCCGGAGTCGGAGAAGAATGCTGAGGGCGTTGTGGACTCGATCTTTGACGAGGCTGAGGCAGCCCTCGAAGAAGCAGCTGCCGAGATGGAAGCCAGCGGCGACGTAAGTGAAGTGGTTGAGCGGCAAGCGGATCCCGATGGCGAGACAGCTTTCCGGGACGCGGCAGAATTCGGAGAACTTCTACAACAACAATACGACAACGCCACCTAATATTTGACAAGCTATCTTTAGTGATACCGCTGGCATACAGACATCTTCCTTAGGGGAGTGGTTCTTACGCGAGCCTCATCATTCTGATGTGGACTATTCTACGGGGAATCAAGAGGCTCAACGTTATTTAGATTGTGAGCGTCCATATGGTTAATGAGTCCACTGGACACAATTGCTCCTCTCACGAAAGAGTATCACTATAGTGACCCCACCAAAACCGAACATATCGCTTCGGGATTAAGCGATTTCACCACAGGGTACCGTTAGATTGGTTTCTTGTGATCTCCGGTGAGATTGACGCATGGACTTACGAATTCTTCTTGGAAAACAAGAACCTATTTGAGAGGGGTTATTCAGTCGTAGCAGTTGACTTTGACTATGACGTGGACCCGAAATCCCGACGGTACTGGGAAACCGTTTCACGTCCTGTTCTGTAATTCTGAGGGAAAAACGGAAATGCTACTCCCGTACACATTACCTTCTTCGGCTACTGGAGTACGATGAGGACATCTACGAAGTAGGAACGGTGTGTCCAACTGACGAATGTGGGGGGTTCTCGTCGTTATCCAAGAAGAGATCGACCGCGTGCTACGGATGCTTCAAGAGGCACAAAACTCGAACAACGAAAGCCGCTCTAGTGTTATGGCGGAAGATAATGAGATTCTACAGGATGTATGGGTGCCGCCGACGTAGTATTGGTTGAACCTATTCCCATACACCTGTACCTGCACGTCTCACACCGTTCTTAGACCATCAACGCGTAGCCTGTGATTGTGAACAGTACAAAGAATAACATCATCCACGGTACTGAATGACGTGCCCACATTATGAATACTTCCCGAGGGGTGATATTCGATGACATCATGTATACAAAAATCCGGTGGGTGTTATTAAACAAGTAGGGTGGGGGGTGGTTGCCAGGCAAGCCGATGCACCTCTGGTAATTCATATGAAAAACGATTTCTCTTGGCGGCAGGAAGGAAGCCAAGTAACAGGGATCAGTATGAATGGTTTAGTTGATGAATTCGGGTTTCAATTACTGCAATTCATTGGGCTGAGTTTGCCTGCTGTGGCTCTCTATATGACCGTGTTGACTGAAGTGTTTATGCGGCCGTTTGTTAAGCAAATCCCGACTCTTGAGCGAGAAGGATCTAGCGTCAGGATGACGCCGGAAAACACAGAGCACCAAACGGTTACGATTACGAGTGCGCAATCGACGTATGAATTCATCGCTGCTGAACTCGCGCTTGGTATGTTGACGTTTTCCGGGATTCTGGTAATTGGAGCTATCGTTCTCACTTCGAGTTTGGTTTTCCTGACCGGCCTAGTTATTGCTGCTATTGGATACATCATATTCGGGATTTCACCCTTACTTCTTGCCTACAAAACAATCCGAGAGGCCTCAATGAAGTCGAAAAAAGATGCATAGATCGATTTCCTGTGTCAAGTCTGGGTGTTCTAGTATCGATACCTTGGTAAATATGTAGTGACGGCTCTATTGAAATGCTATTCTCCAAACTCATTTCGCCTGAAACAGCCGGTCGCTGAAGAGTGCGTATTGATCACTGTAATTTCTTCCAGTTCAACGAGGATCCGGACACCCGTGCGAGATACAGTGTGTATATCTCGTGCTGATCATCTCTCATTCTTCTACGAATCACCTCACTGGTGGCCGCGTGGGTCGCCGATAGCGTCTTTGATGATTTCGCCTTCAGCTCGATGTAGAATGCCACTTATCACCGATTTGTTGACCTCAAGCTCTTCGGCGAGATCGGTCAATAAACATCCTCGTGGATTATCGTAATACCCCCGTTTAATGGCGGCCACAAGAATTTCTCGTTGCCGAGGGGTGAGTTCATGGAGGACGTTTTACCCTTCTGTTATTGAGAGAATCTTGAAGATGTCCGCGACAAGTATCAGCCCCAGCAGGTGAAGGACTGCTGCACACGTCTGTTCTCGGACTCCGTTACTGGACGAGTATTGAGTCGAAATGGCGATGATCCGCGACTACTTTCAGACGCTACGGACAGGTGGCGTCAATGGCGTTTTCTCTACGCCTACTCTCGGTGTTCCAGATAAATGCCCGGAAACTTGGTAGGGTCATACTCTTGATGGCGGCCTACGAGCGACGGTGTCCTTTCCTCCGACGACGACAAAGCCGTCTAGTACTGGGCCAAGAACGCCGGAAAAGCATGACCTCTGTAACAATATCGTCTAAAGTAGAACTCCAATGATTGCTAGAAGCGTCCCAATCAGCGCAATAGCAATTCCACTTATACGGCATTCACGTTCGAGAGTCAGATCCAAGAGTTCCACTATTGATCTCTGAGGCATTTGAAAATCATATTCGTTCCATCCGTCCTCTTCCTTGGCCCTGATTGTCACAGCACCCGTCTCGATTTTTTCAGGCGTGTTATCTGGAATATCGCTCCTATAGTTCATATCAAGGTAGTCGATGAACGTATAACAAATAACATAGTCTTCAAACGTGAATCTACGCCCCCTCTTAGCTGAGAGGACGTACTCTCGCGCTTCGTAATAGTCTCGGAGTAATCGAGAATTCTTGTAGTATCTAATTCGCAGAAACCGAGGAAGATCAGGGAGAGCCAGGACGAGAGTTCCTATTAATACTAGAGCAATCCCCACTGACGAAACGATTGGAGACCAATTTATCATGAGTGGTAGAATCAAACTCCCCCGATAAGAATGCTGTCGAACAGTGCTGGCTATTTATTCTAATTTGACGGGGGAGATTCTATGGCACCCCAGTGTTGCACCTCGTTTTCATGTGGTTTTAGGAGTTCTCGCAACCACCATACACTTTGTTCGATCAGTTCTTCTGCAGCAACCTGACCACGTGTGTGTTTTACAATCCAGACTAATTGTGGGAAAATACACTGATTAGTCCTTGAGTCCAGATCGCTCGATTGCCACGCATTAAGGACCAACTTCAGAGCGTCTTCCCCCTCAATATCATGTAGTACCTCGCATACCAATTCGAACCGTCCGTGTCCGTACCAGCTCCAGGTCAGCAATCGACACTCAGTAATTGAACTCACGATTAAGGAACTGGCAATATCTTCCCTACCGTGTTCTACAAGTTTTTCCGCGATAGGAGCGACTACCGAAGGGTTGTATTGCCTGGTTTGAATTACTGCCTTACCGGCATTCTCCAATTCACTTGGAGAGAATTCGTCTAGTTCCCCCGTAGAGATCGGGTCCTCAAATTCATGTGCTGCAAGTGTTTTATGTATTTTCTCTGTCAGGTCAGGTGGTCTTTGTAAGTCACCTTTTCCGTAATCATCGGAGTCTTCAACGGAGACTATGTCCTCGGGGATCCGGACATCAAACGTTTCTGCAAGCTCTCGAATCTTCTCAGCTTTCCCCTTACCCACACCATTGCCAACGCGTTCACCTCTATTCATACAGCGTAACGCTAGTTTCACTGTGCTGTCCCATTCTTGTTCGGCAGCAATCAACGCAGCATTGGCGAAATACCTGATATCTTGGGTTGCATGTGGACGAGCTCTGAGCTTCCATTCGCGTATCTGAATTATTTCTTCAAGTTCCTCTTTTGTGATTCCGTCCGGATTCCGCAGTCGCCATTTTCGCAATCGTCGTGCTGTTCCGGTTTCCCTCACAGTATGAGCCACAGAATGGTAATCGACTGCGTTTTCATCAAGAAGCGTCGATAGAAAATCGTATTCCAAGTGACTTGTTTCATCACCATCTGTAATTTGATGGAGAAGGTTCGCCCAATTGATTAGCTGAATCGCTGTTCCTTCATGAGACTCCCAATCATCCTCGACTACATGGAGGAGACCCTCCCAAATGTCACTGAGGAGAATATCTTTGTGATATCCGTATCGAAACCCTCGTTCTATTGCTTTCTCGAAGTACTTCTCGGCATAGCCCATTTCATTTGAGTCAGCAGCTCGGATCGCAAGATCCATTAATTCTCTTGATGGCGGCTCCCCTGAGGGCTTTCTTCGCATAAGGTCACGATATCTTTCCTCCCACATCGATATATGCTGGTCCTCTGGATGGTGTGCATCACTTACACGCCGCATATCTTCAGCCAATTTACTCAGTAAATACGGCTGGTAACGTTCTGGATCGGCGATGTCTAATACATCATCGATTAATTCGTCCGTGCCTTCATCGACAACTTCAACGAACTCGTGCGTGGTCTTTCTCAGTAATGTCCGATATTGATTTCTTGCAAAATTCTCTGGTTCTGGGGAGCCAAGTTGACGGTTTTCCAGCAAATCTCGAATGAATGTAAGCGTGGCATCAGTCCAATTAGTTGTCTCAGTACTCGCTTTCCTCGTTGTAGCGGCACCAATGATAGCCACGAGTTGCCGAATGCGAGGTTGTTCCTTGGCCATGTCATCTACCTCGGTCAAGAGGGCATCGGGTGTAAACCCGAGATCTGCTAGTGTTGCTCCGACGTAGTATGCCTCACTGAACCGCGGATAGTCCTCATTGATGCTTCGTGCATCACCGAACTGGATCAAGTCGAGACTTCGTTTTACCTTGTCTTCATCAGCCCCACACTTCAGGACAGTATGAAGCGCTGGTGCAGATAAGTCGTTGTATGTTGAAAGCTCCTCCAGGAACCGATGCTGCCACTCTGCGGGAAGCTGTGAACCAATAGTCTCGCAAGCTTCTAGGGTTTTTGCCAGGTCATCAAACAACCACTCTGGTGGTTCAGGTCGCTCTTGGAGGTGAACTGGGTTTTCCCTCACACCCTTTAATACCTGATATGTGAACTGGTCTTCTGACTCGCCTGACACTATACCGCTGGCGTGCCGCCAGAAATCGTCAGGAGGGAGTATTCTTGCAGCAGTATCAAAATACGCTTCTGGTTTCCAGTCAAAGGACTGATCCCTTCCCTGGTTGTTCTCAAACCACTCTTCGAGCCAATCGGGATCTAACTTCTCAGGCCAGACAAGGGCAATGGATTGCATAGCGTCAAGAACAGCACCGCTCCCAGGCGAATTCTCCCGAGTCTGTTCAAGGAACCTGAGTGCTTTGTTTCCATCACCTAACGCAATATAGTACTCTAATCGATCATCGACATAGACGGACAGCATACCATGAGTTGTAGCTCCGAGAATCGTACAATAAAAGACGGTTGCGTAGTCACCAGCTTCCACTGCACCCTCAAATGCAAGCTCTAACGATTCCGTTATCTCACTGATATGAGCGCCTTCACGCCACCAGCGCAAAATGTTATCTTCAGAAGCCAAAACACGGAGATGTTCCAGACCGGGTCCATGTTCAGCATGATATCGCAACCTGGTCTGATAAGACGGTGAGGCAGTAGATTTTTCGAAATAAAACTTGTACAAGCTTTCATGAATCTCTTCCTTCTCATTCGAACTCAATTCCTCAATGACAAACTCACGGAAACTAGCGTGGAATATATGATACAGGTCTGAATCACTTTGCTCCAGTGTGTGAGCAAGTGCCCCGCTCTCCAACTCAGCCTTATTTTGAATCCAAGGAAGATCAAGAATTTCGTATACGAGTTCCGCCTCCATGGCCGTCGGACTAACTGCGATCAATGAGAGAACATCACGTGAATGTGGACTCACCGGCTCCCATATTCGTTCGTAGTATTCTCTCAATTCCCCATGAACGTCAGGTGCATCGGCCACTGCTGAACGCAAGCCGTCCTCTATACTTCCAGGATTAGATCGACCAGTTCGTAAGAGGTGGGACAGTATCACCGGAAGCCCATTGGATACTCTATACACCGAGTCGAGAAGTGCGGAATCGACAATAACACCATTTTGTTCAAAATAGGTTTCAATCTCAGTTCTTTGCCAAGCCGGTACTGGTTCTTGATTATCTACTGACAGTGTCTGTTTAGCTTTTTTCGACAGTTCTCGCCCAACCAGCAGAAGCCGAAGCGGTTCTGGGATACTTAACTTCCCAATTTCATCTACTATCGTGCCTTCAATATCTTCGTGGGTGTTCATCCCTTCCGGATTCGGAAGCGCATGATCTAACCCATCAATCATAACTATACCCTGCTGATTGTGTTCCTTGGCCCAATCTGCTACGGAATGAATGTGATTTTGTAAATCATCAGTTCCCGTCCACACTGGAGTGTTATCGGAGTCGAATGCCCCTGGGAATTTATTTCGTAACTGTGCTGCTATCTGATCACGGAACCACTCAGGATCAATCCGATCACTCGCTTCTGATGGTCTATCCGAGGGGGAAAAGAGATTATATCTGATTGTTCGAAACGAATCCCTCTCCTCCAAACTATTGTGGAGTAGCTCTATGCCTGTAGACTTCCCGCTTCCTGGTTCGCCTTCAATGAGATGCCGCTCCCCACCATCTACCATTGAACTTCGGAGATCGTAAATCCAGTCAGGGATTATACAGTCCTCATCCACAGGAAATACTTGGGGGATTTCTTGAACAGAGGGTAATACCTCTAACCGATCAGCAATGATATCACGGGTTAGGCGATGTCCTGGATCTTCACGGGCCCGAGCTGCAAGGCTTATCGCTCGTTCGACCAATGTTTCAGAATCCGAGATTCTTGGATTGACCCTATCATCAAAAACCGGCCTGACCTCATCAAGAACGTGGTCGAATATCTTTGTCGTCTTCAACCCTTGAAAAGCCTCTTCCTCCTCGTCCAATTCAACACCGGGAACCTCAAATATGAATTCAATTTCGGTGTTTTCCGAGACTGTTCCTGGTCTATCTGCGAGCTGCTGAGTTTCAAAATTCAACCCACCGAATAAGCGAAACTCTGAGCCATCGCATGCTAATGGAACATGGGACGGTTGAGGTGCATTGTACGACGTGAATACGATAAACCGGGACCCAGCATCTCCGTTCCGCCTTGATTTCGCAGATTCAACCAGTTTTTCAACATTCAATCGACCTGAGCCGCCATTGAGATCGGTTTCGGTGAAGCGGTAATCTGGTCCGTTTTTTACTTGAATACAGATAGTCTCCTCCTCCGTCTCTAAAATGATATCATCAAATCTATCGTCCTCATCGTACGGCGTTTCGATCTTGACAGCTTTCGAATCGCCTAATAGAACAGATAGCATGCAGATCCCCCCAATGATATCCTGGAAAAGATCACCGCGTGCGAGACCAGCTTTCCGCTTGGCTTTTAGAGCCAATTCCGAACCGTCTCCACTACCCACTTCACTCGTGTTATTCATTGCTTGTAAAGTCGTTTTTACAAAACTCGTGTTATCACATACACGCATCAATGTATTGGTCAAACTACGAGACGCGAGGGTCCGCGAGACTCCTCCGAGCAAACAGCGCTTAGGACGTCACAAAGGAACTGGTAGACGAAGACAAATTAGAGGATGAATTGACAGAATTTGAATAAGAATTCGACGAAGTGACGGAAGCGCGAGTGAAGTCCAGGAGCGGACACACATGGCCGGTAAGCATTGCTCACGATTGAGCAGAGCCGTCAGAAGCGAGCACTACTGGCAACCCCAGTCCTGTACCAACATGCGTGACAAGCACCATACCGGCCCGTACGGGCCAGCATGAACCTTCTTGTCACTGCCTCTCGAAGGGCGGATTGAACCGCCAGCCGAAGCGGACGCAATGGAGCTCAGAAGATGATTGAGAACCCTCGGACCAAGCATTTTGGTCAAGCTTTTGCCCGACGCGAACCCCGACGCGGGAGGGGTGAGCGAGGGGAAAAGGTTGGGGTTCCAAATCCTGCAGCGCCGATCCCCTCGCGGGTTCTTTGGAATCCAGAAGACGCGTCGTGTGTTCGAGTGAGACCTGAGGTGTAAGACGAACCCTTGACCGCCGGAATCGGGTGAGGGCCAAGCAGCGCTTATGACGCAGTGCCATTCCGAACGGCTCCGGTGAAGTCTGTCAGTCGTTCACTCGTCCCTACATATTGAATGCGTCTTTACGCAACTCTCGCTTTTGAGTTGCGTCACGGATGTCGTAGTGTTTTGACATAGTTGATTTGGAAGTATCAACACGCTGACTTAAGAGCGTAGGGTCAGTCCCATCGTCCAACCAAGCGGAGATCGATGATCTACGGATATCGTGTGGTGACACGACACCGTCACAATGGGTAATCGGGTCCGACCCGCACACACACCCAGCATCGACACGGCCGCAGGCAGTCAGCTTGTAAATCCTGGACCGTATCGAGGATCGCGCGATACGACCATACTGAGTCGCAACCAAGGGTTCCCTGCTGTGAGAGTCTTGCACCCCTGGACGACGATCGTCAATCCACGCCCGCAACACGTCAGCCACCCACCCGTGTAGGTTAATCTCGCGTTCCGACCCGCCTTTGTTCTTCAACGGAGTGTCGGTTTCCGGTCGATGAACCATATTCATCCACTGGTCACCGGTGTGGACATCACCGACATCTAACGCGCGCAAGGCTCCGATACGGAGTGAAGCTGTCCATAAGAGCGACAGTATCACGTGATTGACCGATCCGTAGTGGTATCGCTCCAGGTCATCGAGAATTGATGCAACGCGGTCCGGATCAATATCGGTGTCTCGTGACCGGCCGGACCGTGTTGGAAGCACGACCGAATCGGGAAGGGACTCCTCAACCCACCCCATTCTGTGTGCGAAGCGGAGGAGCAAGCGGAGCACCCCAAGCTGGTTGTACATCGTATTCGAATTCAAGTCCTGCGAGCGATACCGGCGGAACCGGGACACGTCGATCGGGTCGAGATCCTCAATGTTGTCAACATTACCGGCACCCCCACACCACAGGCGAAACTGCTTCAATTGGTAGCGGTGGTTCTGCAACGAACTGTCTGAGAGTTCGCTTTGTCTGTCTGTGAGGTACGCGTCAATCGCTTCGGCAATCGTTACAGGCATGGTTTCTCTGTGCCTGAAGGGTGGCGTAGGAGCGAGCACGTGGTCTCTGACGCGAGGCTCTGCTGCCTTCACCAGCGTTCGGAAGCCCGGCAGGATCCGTCCGTCGAAGACGCAACGGAATCCCGCCCGGTACCGAGAAGTCGGCGGTGAGACGTGCAGGACCGAGCGACGGAGGAGCGAGGGACGAACGTCGAATCTCATTAGAGTTGACCGTCGCAGCGAAGCAAGACGTGTCAACTCTAATGTAGGTTCGAATCCGCCCCAACCCATACGTAGTACGCACGGTCCGCAACCGTGTGAATTCTTCACTTCAGACCATCTACCGCCCGAATAGTTATTTCGCCGGGTGTTTTCGGGGGGGTCGGAAACTTCCTAACTCATCCGGTCCGCGTATGCGGGTCGCCTCCGTCCCGGAATCCGGTTATATGACTCCGTTCGATCCGCAAATATCTGGTGCCGGCGCGTCCGTCGAACCGCCGGTCGGATCGGCGGTTCAGAGCCGTCTTTCCCGATCGTTCGCAGTCGCGGTGTGTCGGCGCTCGGCGGCGTACCGAACGGGAGTCTGCCGCACTCGTCTCCGACCGCCGTCCCGCGCGTCGCCGGGAGGGTCTCAGAGCGCGCGGCGAAGTTCGGCGTCGATCCGGTCCAGCACCGAATCGGTGTCCCCGCCTGCGCGGGCAGTCTCTCGGAGCGCGTCGAACGCGTCCGCGAGCCCGGCGACCCGGTCGGCGTCCAGTTCGGTCGGGTCGATCACCGGGGCGCTCTCGAAGTCTCCCGGTTCGGCTTTCTTGAAGCCCCCGTCGAGCGTGCGGTAGTGCTCGCGGAAGACGTCGGCGAAGACGCCGCTGTTCAGGTACGCGAGGAGCGCTTTCAGCCGTCGATCGGTCAGGCCGATGTCGTACAGGCCGTAGCAGGCGTTCGTGTTCCGGACGCCCGCCTCGTTCAACACGAATCGGAACCCGTCTCGTCCGGCGCTTTGCACCAGCACGCGGGTCGGGTCCTTACGGGGCGGACGGTACCAGTGCGGGCGCGCCTCGAACGTGGTCGTGTCCGTGAGGTCGTGCTCGGTGATTCCCGTTCGCAGGTACTCGATCAGGTTCGAGTCTCCTCTCTCGTCGGTGGCGTCCTCGACGGAGCGTGCGTCGTCGGTCGTCGACCGCCGCGAGAATGCGGCTATCGTGTCCGGCACGCCGGAGAGCTCGTCGGGGTCCAGCAGCCAGACGTCCTTCCCGTTCGTCCTGGCGGTCTCCCAGTCCGACGTCCGGTAGTCGTACCCGTCGATGTGACTCGGTCGACGGACGATGCGGGAGGGGTGCGTCTCGTCGAGTCCGGCGTCTCTGAGCTCCGGTTCGGACTGGCAGAAGAAGTCCACCTTCCCGGTGGTGGGGCCCCGGGAGACGGTGACGAAATCCCCGAGCGCGGGGAGGTCGTCGGTGTCGACGTCGACGAGGCGGACCTCCGGGAACAGGCGGCGAAGTATGGCCTCGAAGACGAGATCGACGCCTTGCTCCGCTACCTCGAGACGCACGGCGAGGTCGACGACGACCGACTCCCGGAGTGGAACGAGTTCCAGGAGCTGGCGGCTGACTACGAAATCGAAACGTAATCAGGAGCCGTAAGCGAGTCGATTCCGAAGTTACGCGTCGTCCGGACGTGGGGCGTTCTCGTACTTGACCATTTTCTCGGGCTTGTCGGAGATCGTCTCGTAGATCTGCTGGAGGGTCTCCTCCGCAGTGAGCAGGTTATGATCGTCAAGGAACTCACGTCCCTCCACAGTGAGTCCGTAGAACTTCCAGGGGTAACCCTGCCGGCGCTGATCGTCGTCGAGTGGGACTTCCCTGACGATGCCAGCGTCGATTAGCTTCTGGATGTGTTTGTAGACGGTCGCCTCGCTCACGCTGGGATTGAGCTCCTCGAGTTCGTACATCGAGGGGAGCTGTTTGGGGTGCTGGAGGATGTTGTTGATCAACGCGAACCGTGTCTGCTGCGTCACGAAGTGGACAAGTTCGCGGGCTTCCGTAACTGCGCCAGCTACAGGGTCGATTTTCGAGTGAGATCGCTCTGAGCATCCGTGGAGCCTCTAGTAATATTGTGAATACCGCGAAATACTTTTGACGCCACCGCACCAACACCGAGATATGAGCGACACCTTCGTGGTCGTTGGCGGTGACGCCGCGGGGATGAGCGCCGCGAGCAAGGCCAAGCGCGAAGACCCGGAGCTGGACGTCGTCGTCTTCGAGAAGGGCGAGTGGGTCTCCTACGCCGCCTGCGGGATGCCTTACTACGTCAAGGGCGAGGTCGAAGACTTGGAGGACCTCGTCACCGTGACGCCCGAGGAATTCCGCGACGAGCGTGACGTCGACATCCGAACCGGCCACGAGGTGGTCGGTATCGACCCTGAGGGCGAAACCGTCACCGTCGAGCGTGATGATGAGACGTTCGACCAGCCCTACGATCATCTCCTCATCGCGACGGGCGCGAGCGCTATCGTACCGCCGTTCGACGGGCTCGGCCTCGACGGCGTGTTCACGATCCACGCCATGAACGAGGCCGACGCCATCGAGAACTACGTCACCGAATACTCACCGGACTCCGCAGCTATCGTCGGCGGCGGGTACGTCGGCATCGAGATGGCCGAGGCGCTATCGGCGCGCGGCGTCGACGTTCACCTCTACGAAATGCTGCCACACGTCCTCCAACCGTTCGGCGACGCGGTAGCCGAGGTTGTCGAGGACCACCTCCGCGAACAGGGCGTCCAGTTGCACCTCGACACTGCAGTCTCGGGCTTCGAGGGTACGAAGCACGTCGAGCGCGTCGTGCTCGACGACGAGTCCCATCCCGCCGACGTCGCCATCGTCGGCGTCGGTGTTGAACCGAACACCGATCTCGCGGCGGACGCCAGCATTGAGGTGGGCGAGACCGGAGCCATCGCGACCGACGAATACGGGCGGACGAACTACGAGAACATCTACGCTGCGGGCGACTGCACGGAGGCACGCAACGTCGTGACCGGCGAGCCGGAACACGTACCGTTGGCGTTGACTGCCAACCGCGCCGGCCGTGCAATCGGCCAGACCGTTGTCGGCGACCCGGAACCGGTCGGGGAAATCGCCGGAACGGCCATCGTCAAGGCGTTTGACCTCGGCGCCGCCCGGACGGGTATCCTCGACGAGGAACGGGCACGGGACGCGGGCTTTGACCCCGTCTCAATAACGATATCGGCACCGACGCGGGCTCACTACTACCCCGATGGCGCAGAGCTCACGGTCACGCTGGTGGCTGACCAGGAATCCGGCCGGTTGCTGGGCGGGAGCGTTGTCGGTCGGGAGGGAGCGAAACGGATCGACACGGTGGCGACGGCGGTCACGGCTAGTATGACCGTGACCGATCTCAAGAACGTCGATTTGGCATATGCACCGCCGTTCAGCCCCGTCTGGGACCCGATACTCACCGCGGCGAAAGTCCTCGAGGGGAAGGTAGCGGACGAATGAGCGACGCTACGCCGTCCGAGTACGTCCGAGCTCATCGACAGGAACTGGTCGGGCTCACCCTCGACCTTCTCGCGATTGATACGTCGAACCCGCCCGGCGACACGCGTGATATTGTCGCCGAAATCGAACAATTCCTCGACCCGCTTCCGGTCGAAGTGGAGCGTTTTGTAGCTGATCCAGCAAAGCCGAATCTGCTCGTTCGACTACCGGGTGGGTCTGATCACACACTGCTATATAACGGCCACCTCGATACGGTGCCGTTCGAAGCAGAAGCCTGGTCCCACGCTCCACTTGGCGAGCGCGTCGATGAACACGTCTATGGCCGCGGTGCAACCGACATGAAAGGTGCCGTGGCGTCGATGCTGTTCGCAATTCAGGCCTTCACAGCCACCGACACAGAGCCACCTGTCGACCTCCAATTCGCGTTCGTGAGCGACGAGGAAGTGGGTGGTGACGCCGGCTTGCCAGCGGTACTGGACGCTGGAGATCTCCACGCTGACGCATGCGTGATTGGCGAACCGACCTGCGAGAAAGGCCGCCACTCGGTCACAGTCGCGGACCGGGGCAGCATCTGGCTGACGCTCGAAGCCAGCGGCGAAGGGGCTCACGGCTCCCGGCCGGTACTCGGCGTCAATGCTATCGACCGACTCTACGACGCGGTCGAGACTCTACGCGAGCGGTTCGGCACCAAGCGGCTCGAGATCGCCGCTGACATAGTTCCGATCGTCGAGGAGTCAGTCGAATACTACGCCCCATCGATGGGCGAGGATGTCGCTCGAGAGCTGTTCTGGTATCCCTCGATCAATCTCGGCGTCCTCGAGGGCGGGGACGCGATAAACACCGTCCCGCAGTCTGCACGCGCCGAAGTTGACGTGCGACTGACCGCAGGTGTTCACACGCCCGATGTACTCGCGGAGATTCGAGAGTGCGTCGCCGACTGCGAAGGCATCACGATCGCCGACGTCTCATGGAGCGTCGGGACGGCCGAAGCACCCGCCAGCCCACTCGTCGAAGCCGTCGCGTCGACCGCGGAGGAGGCCACGGGCGATCGTGTCTTCAGGCGGAGCGCTACGGGTGGTGGCGACGCCAAGAAACTCCGGAATGCTGGCATCCCGACCGTCGAGTTCGCACTCGGAACCGACACCGTCCACGCGCCGGACGAGTACGTTCCGACGGACGTACTCGTCGACAACGCCGTCGTTTACGCTCAGCTCCCAGCACGGTGGCAGTCCCAGCTCGGTCAGTAACGCCTCCAGTCCGGCGGTTGTGCCGGACTGCTCGGGTGGTGCGGGGAATCCGACGGGAAAGACTTAGGTGATAGTATAGTGTATCTGTGGGCATGGAGAACAATATTGGTACGACAGACAGACGAATCCGGATCGTCATCGGGGTGGCTTTGGCGGCTGTCGGGTTGGCCTCACTCGGGGGGCTGCTTGGAGTTGGGACGGTGGTTGGCACAGCGCTAACGCTGCTGGGTCTCGTTCTCGCCGGAACTGGGCTCGTTCGAGTCTGTCTCCTGTACCGCCTGCTGGGAGTGGATACCTCGGGATCCACCTAGGGATGGGACGCTTCCAGAGTACTGGCCACCCCGACTGGGACTGGTGGAGCAAACTCTGGCCGACGCCCGGAACCTGACTGGCGCCCTTCCCGACTCAGTCAGCACGCTCGTCGTGGCAAACACGTTTCGCGGCGTCGACGACCAGTCGGAGTTGATCGAGCGGGCGTTCCAGGTGACCGAACCCGGCGGAAGCCTGATCATCGTCATCTGGCAGGATCGCCCACGCGAAACGACGACTGTCGGAACTGAACCGCGGGGCCCCCCACGAAACTCCGGGTGACGCCGAGAGAGACTGAAGACGCCGTGCTTCCCACCCCTGCGTTCACGCTCGACCGCCAGGTCGAGCTGCCTACGTATCACTATGCGCTGGTATTCGAGCGGTGAACGCGCTTACTCGACGATTTCGAGATGATCTCTCGGTTGCCTATTCCACATTCACTTGTTTTCAGGAACTTGGAACTTACACACAATACTAATACGTAGCAGTTCCAACTACTGTCTGTGACCTCTCAATGACTGAGATCGAGCCTGACGCCACCGTGGACGCCAGAGGCGCAGCATGCCCCGGCCCATTGATGGACCTCATCGGCGAGATTCGGAGCGCCGAATCGGGAGAGGTGATCCGACTGCTGAGCGACAACGGCCAGTCGCTCACCGACGTTCCCGAGTGGGTCGAGGAAGCAGGCAACGAACTACTGGCGGTCGAAAAGCGCGACGACCACAACGCGTTCTACGTGGAGAAAACATGACCGAGCACGTCGTCATCGTCGGTGGCGGGACCGGTGGGACCGTCCTCGCGAACGACCTCGCCGACCGACTCGAATCCGAACTCGACGCCGGCGACGTCCGCGTCACGCTGATCAACGACGACCCCGACCACGTCTACAAGCCGGTCTGGCTGTACGTGCCGTTCGGCCAGCGCGAACCCGACGACGGCCGTCGTCCGCTCGAGGACCTCGTCGACGACGCCGTCGACCTCCGGATCGATCGCGTGTCCGACGTCGACACCGAGGCCCAGCAGCTTCAGTTCCACGGGAGTGTCCCATCAATCAGCTACGACTACCTAGTCCTGGCGACCGGATCGACGTTGGAACCCGATCGGGTTCCGGGTCTCGCAGAGGGCGGTCACGACTACTACAGCGAGTCGGGCGCGACCGACCTGCGCGAGGAACTGCTGGCTTTCACCGAGGGCGACCTCGTGTTGAGCGTCGTCGGGACGCCGCACATGTGTCCGGCGGCACCACTGGAGTTCGTCTTCATGGCCGACGACTGGCTCCGCGAACGCGGCCTCCGGGAGGACGTCGATATCACGTACACGTATCCGATCCAGCGCGTCCACGGCAACCCCCACATCGCCGAGTGGGCTCGCCCCCTCATGGAGGAACGGGAGATCCAAGTGGAGACGTTCTTCAACGCCGAGTCGATCGATCCCGAGGCGGAGAGTATCACGTCGATGGAAGGGACCGAACTCGACTACGACCTTCTCGTGACGATTCCGCCCCACGGCGGCGTCGACTTCATCGAAGAGGCGGGTCTCGGCGACGACGGCTGGGTCGACGTCGACAAACACACGCTCGAGGCCGAGGCCGCCGAGAACGTCTACGCGCTCGGCGACACGGCCGACACCGGCGCCCCGAAGGCGGGCAGCGTCGCCCACTACCAGGCCGGCGTCGTCGGCCAGCGCCTCGCCAGCGAGATCCGCGGCCGCCCGGCGACTGCGACCTACGACGGAAAGACGCTGTGTTTCCTCGAGACGGGGATGGACGCGGCGTCGTTCGTCGAGTTCGACTACGAGAAGCAACCGTCGCCGGCGCCGCCGTCGGAGAAGCTCCACTGGTCGAAGCTGGCGTACAACGAGTCCTACTGGCTGACTGCACGAGGGCTGCTCTGACCATGTCTGAACCGCAGAACTCCGAGTTGGAGGCGGCGATCGAACGGAACCCCGAGGCGGTCGCCGAGTTCGTGGAGCATCTAGACGCGGTAAACGAGCTACTGGACGTGCTCTCGCTGGGCGAGAGCGCGCTCAACGACGAGATGGTTCGCGAGCTCTCGGCCACGGGATCGTCGCTCGTCGAGTCCGCCGACGGCCTCGCGACGGACGAGACCGTGGCACTGGCCAAGACGGTTGGGGAGAACGGCGACGACCTGCGGGAGGCCCTCGAGACGTTGCTCGCGCTTCAGCAAAGCGGGACGCTAAACGAATTGGCCGAAATCGCGGAGGTCGGATCGCTGGCGACCGCGGCGCTCGACGACGAGATGGTCACGTCATTGGCCGGTACCGGTGCTGCGGTCGGCGAGGTCGCGCAGACGGCCGCGGACGACGATACCCGCGATGGCATCCAAACGCTGCTGGCGAGCGTCGGTGAAGCGGAGCAGAGCTCCCCCGACCAGGTCGGGGCCGTCGGCCTGCTGCGCGGATTACGTGATCCGGACGTCCAGTACGGGCTGGGCTACCTGCTGGCGCTTGCGGGCGCACTCGGCCGTGCGCAATCCACCGAGAACTCTCACTAGCCGGTCTCTTCGGGGCGGTCACCTCCCAGTCGATGTCGACGGAGCGTGACCGAGCCAGATTGTATTGTATAGTCAGACAACGAGATGACTCCCAAAGAACTCCGCGCCGACACGCCCGCCCTGGACGAGGACGTCTACCTGAATTTCGACGCTCACGGGCCGAGCCCTCAGTACGTCGTCGAGGCTGCCGACGAGTTCGTGCAGTCACACGAGTACGAAACGAGCACGCGAAGGGACCCCTACGAGGTGGCGTTCGACGCCTACGACTGCGTGCGGGAGCGCGTCGCCACCTTCGGCGGTGCGGACGACGACGAGATCGCGCTCACGGAGAGCACGACCGCGGGTATCAACGCCGTCGCGACCGCCATCGACTGGGAGCCCGGCGACACCGTCGTGCGGACCGACCTCGAGCACCCGGCCGGAACGCTCCCGTGGCAACGCCTTGAACAGGAGGGCGTCGAGGTTCGCGTCGTCGAGACGGAGAACGGCCGCGTCGACGTCGACGCCTTCGCCGAGGCCGTCGCCGACGCGCGCCTGGCCTGTTTCAGTGCCGTGACCTGGACGCACGGCACCCAATTGCCCGTCGCTGATCTCGTGGACATCGCTCACGAAGCTGGCGCTTTCGCGCTCGTCGACGCCGTACAGGTGCCGGGACAGCTCCCGATGCACGTCGGCGAGTGGGGGGCGGACGCCGTCGCGGCGGCCGGCCACAAGTGGCTGTTGCGGCTGTGGGGCGGGGGCTTCCTCTACGTCGACCGGAGAGCTGCTGACTCCCTGCAACCCACTACAGTTGGGTACCGAAGCGTCGAGACGCCGACTGCAGACCCCTACGATTTCGCAGCCGGCGCTCGCCGTTTCGAGGTCGGCTCGGCCAACCCGGCCCCACACGTCTCCCTGGCGGAAGCAATCGTGGCGATAGATGAAGTGGGAGTCGACCGTATCGCTGCCCGGATTCAGGAATAGGTCAGCGGGCTGGCCGATGGAATTCCAGACAACCGGCTTCTCAGTCCAGCGGACCCCGAGTCGGGACTCGTGACTATCGACGTGGATGACCCCGAAGGGACGGTCGACCGACTCGCGTCGGAGGGAATTGTCGTTCGCACCTTGCCGGCCCCGGACGCCGTCCGGGCGTCGGTTCACGCGGTCAACACTCACGCTGAGGTCGAGCGGTTATTTGATGCCCTCGGATCGGAGTGGATTTGATTTTTTCAATGTACACCTCTCTGTTGGACGCACACCTACGTTAATGGACACTGACTAAACAGGCGGCTGATTGTTGGCTAAGCAGTCCCCCCGTGACGAATCATTATCGTCTGTTGCTGCCGGCGAGGCGGGAGTATCTGGGTTCCCACCGTCGACCTGGCCACTCATCCTTCCGATGGGACTGATTTTCTCGTCACAATATCGGTTTTCGTCCCCTCAACCGGTCACTTCGCACTCTATCTCTCATTCTTCAAAACTAATATGATAATATATGTTGCTGAGTTACCGAAGAACTATAATAAATTTTGGTTCTACAAATATAGTTTTGTGCTGAAGTTCGCAAATTGGGACTCGCCTGACGACTTATTAGGCAGTGTCTCGTAGTATTTCCCGCATGGGCCCAACAACACTGTTGTCCGCCGTCGACTTGGGATTGGTAGCGTTGCTCTCTCCAGAGACTGCGAGCCGGATGCAGTTCGGATGGACGATCTCTGTTCACATCATCTTCGCGTCTCTCTCGATCGGGCTCGCACCATTCATTATCTACTTCACTTGGAAAGACGTGCGGACGAACGAGCAGCAGTATGCGCGATTACGCTCGTTCTGGGTGAAGGTGTTCGCCGCCGGCTTCGTGATGGGTACAGTTACGGGGATTCCGATGAGCTTTCAGTTCGGCACGAACTTCCCACAATTCGCCGAGGTGGCCGGTGAACTGATTGGTGGCCCGCTGGCCTTCGAAGCGAAGATGGCGTTCTTCTTGGAGGCCGTCTTCCTCGGCGTGTTGCTGTACGGCCGCGACCGCGTTGAAGACCGAACGTATGTCATCTCATCGGTACTCGTCGGCGTGGGCGCTTGGCTGTCGGGGTTCTGGATCCTAATCGTCAACGCTTGGATGCAGACTCCACGAGGCTACGAGATGGTCACCCGCAACGGGATGGAGGTCGCCAAACTGACCGACCCGTTCACCGCGTTCCTCACTCCGCGAATGCCCTGGATGTACGTCCATATGATGAACGCGTCGGTGATATCGGTTGCACTACTAGTCGCGGGTGTCTCGGCGTACATCGTATGGAAAAAGCCCGACACTAAAGCATGGAACACCGCTCTCAAGCTAGCTGTCGTACTCCTGATCGTCTCCGCACCGTTCCAGGCGGTCCATGGCGACGCCTACGGTCGCCACGTCGAGGACACACAGCCACAGAAATTCGCCGCAATGGAAGCCCACTATGAGACGGGGCAGGCCGACCTGCACTTGGTCGCGTTTCCGAAGTCCCCCGAAGCACTCACTGACCCGCGAGCCGAGAACCTCGTCACTGTGAGCCTTCCCGCAATTGGGTCGTTCCTCGCCAGCGGTGGGGACTTCGACGCCGAGGTCATCGGACTGAATGAGTACGAGGAGAATCCCCCCGTAGCACTCGTGTTCTGGTCGTTCCGCTTTATGGTTGGGCTCGGGTTCTTGTTTATTGGGCTGGCGCTGTGGGGCGGGTACCTCACGTACCGCGGGCGGCTGTCTGACAGCACACGCTACCTGAAGGCGATGATCGCTGCATCGCCACTTGGTTACGCCGCGTTGCTCACCGGCTGGTACGTCACCGAAATCGGCCGACAGCCGTGGGTCATTCAGGACGAACTCAAGACGAGCGAGGCGGTGTCATCGACGCTCACCGGGGCCGAGGCGACACTGACTCTAGTCGGGTTCGTCGTCGTCTACGTCGGGTTGGTGTTGACAGCCCTGTACGTTTTGAAGTGGCTAGTCCGGAAGGAACTCCAGGCACTCGGAGTCCGAGCGTCGAATGAAAGCCGCTGGCGTGGTCCGATCCCGTGGGTGAGCGAAGATGACTGATCAGTTGATACCTGTTGATACCTACCTCGTCGAGTCGCTGCCGGAGATCTGGTTCGGCGCAGTGCTGTTCGCATTGGGAATGTACGTCGTCCTCGATGGCTTCGATTTCGGAATCGGAATGCTGTATGCGACCCGAACGGACGAACACGAGCGAGAGACGTTACTGTCGGCGTTTGGCCCGGTCTGGGACGCGAACGAGGTGTGGCTGGTCGCATTCGGGACGATGCTGCTGGCGGCATTCCCGCGCGTCTACGCTCGTCTCCTCGCGGACAATTACCTGCTCGCAATCGGGTTCGTCCTCGCATTGGTGTTCCGGGGACTCGGCCCGGAACTTCGCGAGCAGCGTGATGACGAACGGTGGAAGCGATATACCGACTACGCCTTCGTCGGCGGCAGCGTTATCGCGCCACTGCTGTTCGGGATGCTTGCCGGCCGTTGGCTGTTCGGCACCGCAACGCTGCCAGTGGTGCTGACCGGCGTTGGGCTGGTCGCCGTCTCGATCGTCACTGGTGCGGCGTTCCTCGCGGCCAAAACCGAGCCCCGCTTGGCTGCGGAACTGCGTGTGTACGGTGTCGGCGCAACACTGGCGTACCTTGTTGGGGTGATCGTGCTGCTTGGAACTGTTGTCCTTAGCGATGCGGGCGGCGCTGCCGACACGGTCCTCTCACTTCCCGTGGCTGCAGTCGTCGCCCTCTCGGCAGCCGTGGGGCTGGGTGGATGCCTGCTTGCCCTACGCGGCCAGTACCGGGCCTGGCTGGCGAGCGCGTTGGCCCTCCCCGCACTGTTGACGATTTTGATCGCAATTCTGCTCTATCCGACGATCTATCCGTCAACCGGGCTGCTGGTTAGAGAAGCAGTCGTATCGCCGCTGGCGCTGAATCTCGTGACTGTCCTCGGGTTTCCGGTGTTACTGCTGGTACTATGGTACTTCAAGTTCCTCTATGGCGTCTTCAGCGGCCCAATCGAGGGTGAGGGCTATGAGGGCTGACATCCTCATGACCTGCCCTTGCGGAACAACTTGGGCAGGCATACACATGGCTGGTCTCATCGCCGAGCATCCGGTGAAACCAAACGGCGCCGCTGAGGCGGTTTTGGTGAAGTACGGGGTATGGTGAGAGAAATGACGGTCTGCTTCAGTCGACCTGTACACGACCGCTGTCGTCGACGATGACGTCGTGACCACGATACGCGAATCGAACTTCGAGGTCAGACGCCGTCGAATGCTCGACCAACCGGTCTATTGCATCCGGATCGACGATCTCGGCTAGCGGCGGCTCGAGCGTGACTGGCTCGACGCCCTCCGCCTCCGCGACGGCCTCGACAATCTGGGGAATCGGATTCTCGAGTTCGTTCATGGAGGATTAGACGAGGAGTTGGATGTCGGCGTCGGCCATGTCTTGGAGGGCGGTCGCGGCGCCGACGCCCGTGGTGACGCCGTCGTAGAAGTCGTCCTCGTCGTAGTCCATCAGGTCGATGGTCATCTGACAGGCCTGGAACTCCACACCCATGTCGAGGCTCGTCTCGATGAGTTCCTCGATGGTGGCGGTGTCGTTGTCCGCGATCTTCTTCTCCATCATCTTCGTCGTCACGCGGTCCATGCCGGGGAGCACGGCGACGGCGTTCGGCACGGGCATGTTGGGGTTGCCGACGGAGCTGAGTTTGAGGTTCTTCGAGCGTTCCTCGTGGAGAATGTCGAGCCCCCAGAACGTGTGGAAGACGGTCACGTCGTAGCCGAAGGCGGCGGCGGTGCTGGCGAGGATGAGCGGCGGGTACGCCATGTCCAGCGTCCCCTTCGTCGCGATGATGCTCATCTTCCGTCTGTCGTCCTCGCTGGTGGCTTCGGCGAGCGCCTCTTCGAGTTCGTCGACGCGTGCGGCCAGCTCAGCATGCGAGGGCGCGTCGTCGGTCGGCGCGTCGGGTG